>NZ_JBEONP010000024.1:0-75427 GCF_040544435.1 Undibacterium sp. GrIS 1.2 | reverse complement strand
GAAGACAAAATCACTAAAAAAGCATCATTTTATTTTTTAAAAATTCAACCTTTGCTGAAACGGCTCTGATTAAGGCTGTCATGCAAAGGTCTCTACTTCAGTATTTTTTAACTCAGTGGCTGATTTAGTCGTCATGTTGCTCATGTTTAGCATCATCAGCATCATCATCGAAGTCATCTTCGTCATCAGATTCCGCATCAGCTAAATCGCCAGCAGCTTTTTTCTGCGCAGCACGTTGAGCGACCTGGATATCTTTCAGAATCTGAAAAATTTCACGATAAGCTTTTGGCGGCTTGTTTTCTGCCTGTTCTTTACGCGCATTGCGGATCAGATTACGCAGATGTTGCACGTCGAGTTCTGGATTTTGCTCCAGCAGTTCAGTCAATGCTTTGTCATCGGTCAGCAATTTATCGCGTCTGCGCTCCAGCGCATGCATGGCGGCGGTGTCGGATTTGGACTTACCTTTCCAGCTATCGATGGTTTTCTGGATGAGAGCAATTTCTTCTTCATCCAGAGTACGCATTTTTTTGCCGACAAATTGCAATTGACGACGGCGACCCTCGTGATCTTTGATGGTCTGACACATTAAAATCGCATCGCGCACGTCTTCCGGCATCGGGACGCGTTTAACACGGTCTCGTGGCTGGTCGATCAGTTCTTGCCCTAATTTTTGCAGGGCGTCACTCTCGCGTTTGAGTTGCGATTTGGAGGGGCGCTCGTATTCTTGCTCGAATTCGTTGGACTTGAAGCCGCAGGAGCCTCGGTTTGGATTTGGCATAATTGATTCGCCTTTATTCTATAAACTTAATGAAACGGCTGCTATGATACCTTGTTTATCGATGACTCCAAAGAAACCTAGCCTATGAGCAAGCCTGTTTTTACCCATACTCAAGATCAATTGAAGCAAATCGCAGAGGATGTCTTACGTTTTGCGCGTGAAAAAGGCGCGTCTGATGCCGCTGTCGAAATTAGCGAAGGTGGTGGTTTATCCATCAGTGTGCGCAAAGCCAAGATAGAAACCATAGAGCAAAACCGCGATAAAGGCATAGGCGTTACCGTCTACATTGGCCAAAAGCGTGGTAATGCCAGTACGTCCGATTTTTTCAGTTCCTCTTTACAGGCAACTGTCGATGCCGCCTATAACATCGCCCGTTTTACGGCAGAGGATGATTGCGCAGGCTTGCCTGAAGCGGATTTGTTAGAAATGCATCCGCAAGATTTAAAACTTTGCTACCCATGGCTGATCACGGCAGAGGAGGCAATTGATCTTGCCACCCGTACAGAAGCGGCAGCTGTGGCAGTCGATAAACGTATTACCAATAGCGAAGGTGCCAGTATTCACGCACAGCAATCGCATTTTATCGCGGCTAATTCGCGCGGCTTTATCGGCGGTTATCCCTTCTCTCGTCACACCATTTCGGTAGCGCCGATTGCGGGCAAAGGCGCTCGTATGCAGCGCGATTATTGGTATTCATCGCAGCGCAACGCAAAAAAATTAGCCTCGCCAGAGGTTATAGGTCGTTATGCCGCTGAACGTGCGTTGGCACGTTTGAACGCACGCAAATTAGATACCCGTAAGTGTCCGGTATTGTTTGAAGCTCCATTAGCAGCGGGATTGCTGGGATCGTTTGTGCAAGCGGTTTCTGGCGGTGCTTTATATCGCAAATCCAGTTTTTTGTTGGATAGTTTAGGGACGCAAATTTTTCCATCCCACATCGAAATTCTGGAAGATCCTCATGTCATTGGTGCAGTAGGCTCGTCCCCATTTGATGATGAGGGTGTCAAGACACAGCGTCGTGATGTGGTTAAAAACGGCGTGTTGCAAGGCTATTTCCTGTCTTGCTATTCCGCCCGGAAAATGAAGATGAAAACCACCGGTAACGCAGGTGGATCGCATAATTTGTCTATGACTTCGGCATTGACTACAAAGACAGATAACTTTAAAGCCATGTTGAAAAAAATGGACACGGGCTTACTAGTGACCGAGTTGATGGGCGAGGGCGTTAATTATGTGACCGGCGATTATTCCCGCGGCGCCTCTGGTTTTTGGGTTGAGCGCGGAGTGATTCAATATCCGGTAGAAGAAATTACGATTGCTGGCAACATGCGCGATATGTTTCAGCACATTGTGGCAATCGGCGCGGATACGCTGACACGTGGCACTAAACAAACAGGTTCAATTCTAATTGAAAGTATGACGGTAGCAGGCAGTTAGCAAAAGAGAGTAATAGTTAGCAAAAAGGGAAAGTTAGGAAGTCGAGTCCGGCTCTGGCAGCTTTATTGAACAAGTCAATAAAAAATTGAATGGACAATTTAAGCAGCGGGTAAGACTTCTTAACTTAATAAGAAATTAAAAAATAGAGGAGACAATGAATGAATAATAAGGACAATGTTTATGCTGGTGGCGGCAATCTGGCCAGCACCGATGTTAATCAAGAAAATCGCCTGCTGACCAAACAAGATTACAAAACACTGTCGTTAGCTGCGCTTGGTGGCGCATTAGAGTTTTACGACTTTATTATTTTCGTGTTTTTTGCTACGGTGATTGGTAAATTATTCTTCCCGCCATCTGTGCCTGAATGGCTGCGTCAATTACAGACTTTTGGGATTTTTGCGGCAGGTTATCTGGCGCGTCCCTTGGGTGGCATCATCATGGCGCACTTTGGCGATCTGCTAGGGCGCAAAAGGATGTTTACTTTATCCATCTTATTGATGTCGGTACCCACGCTGATGATGGGTTTGCTGCCGACTTATCAGACTATCGGTATTTTTGCACCAATCGCCTTGTTGATACTGCGTATTTTGCAAGGTGCTGCCGTAGGTGGTGAAGTGCCTGGTGCATGGGTCTTTGTATCTGAACACGTGCCAGCTAAAAACGTAGGTTACGCTTGCGGCACGCTGACTGCAGGTCTGACTAGCGGTATCTTGTTAGGATCATTGGTTGCAACCGCGATGAATACGATTTTTACGCCAGTGGAGTTGACTGACTGGGCTTGGCGTTTGCCATTTTTGTTAGGTGGGATATTTGGCATCGCTGCTATGTATTTACGTCGGTGGTTGCATGAGACACCGGTATTTGCAGAATTACAAAAGCGTAAAGCTCTGGCTGCTGAGATGCCGCTCAAAACCGTATTGCGCGATCATCGCGGCGCGGTTGCTGTGTCCATGCTGTTGACCTGGATGTTGTCGGCTGCGATTGTGGTGGTGATTTTGATGACACCAACTTTTCTTCAAAAAATCTATGGTTTTGATGGACGCACGGCATTAATGGCAAACAGCGTTGCAACTTTGTGTTTGACCGCTGGCTGTGTAGTTGCCGGATTGTTGTCTGATAAATTCGGCGCTAAACGTATATTGTTTTTGGGCGATTTATTTCTGCTGATCTGTACTTATTTTCTGTTCACAACAATTAAGACCAATCCAGAAATGCTATTGCCGCTGTATGCCTTAACCGGTTTTGCGGTTGGTGTCGTGGGCGCTGTTCCATTTGTGTTGGTCAATGCTTTTCCGGCGCAGGTTCGGTTCTCAGGACTGTCATTTTCATACAATGTGGCATATGCAATATTCGGTGGTTTGACGCCAATTGTTGTGACCTTATTGCTGAAAGATAATCCACTTGCACCAGCTTATTATGTAATGGGCGTTTGTGTGATCGGTATGCTGACAGCGATGTTTGTTCGGGATCGTAGCGCAATCAAATAAATCTGATTGGCAGGAATGATCAAACGAAGATGGACGTAAAAAGGGAGGACTAAGTCCTCCTTTTTATTTGCTAATTTATTTATTGAATCGTTTGCTGAATTACTCGCTGAACTACTTGCCTATTTAAGATGCTATAGGTTTGCTGCAAGTTTATTGCGGGCACGGACAATCGCTGCTTTTACCTGATTAGGTGCAGTGCCGCCGATATGGTCACGTGCGGCGACGGAGCCCTCCAGCGTCAATACGGCAAACACATCCGCTCCGATCAGACTTGAGAAAGCACGTAACTCACCCAGACTCATATCACTTAGATCGCAGCCTTTATCTACACATGTTTTGACTGCATGCGCTACAGCCTCATGCGCATCGCGGAAAGGCAAGCCACGCTTGACCAGATAATCTGCCAGGTCGGTCGCTGTTGCATAACCTTGCAATGCCGCAGCACGCATTGCGTCTGGCTTCACAGTAATGCCGCCTGCCATATCGGCAAAAATACGCAAGGTGTCAGTGATGGTATCTACCGTATCAAATAGCGGCTCTTTATCTTCCTGATTATCTTTGTTGTAGGCCAGTGGCTGACCTTTCATCAAGGTGAGCAAGGCGATTAAATGACCATTGACGCGACCCGTTTTGCCACGTGCCAGTTCTGGCACATCAGGATTTTTCTTTTGCGGCATGATCGATGAGCCTGTGCAGAAGCGATCTGCAATATCGATAAAGCCGACCCGCGGACTCATCCAGATTACTAGCTCTTCTGACATACGAGAGATATGCGTCATGATCAGCGCCGCCGCTGCGCAAAATTCAATCGCAAAATCACGATCAGATACTGCATCCAGCGAGTTGTGGCATACATCATCAAAACCCAGTGTTTTTGCGACACGTTCACGGTCAATCGGGAAGGTCGTACCAGCCAGTGCAGCAGCGCCCAGCGGCAAACGATTGACGCGTTTACGGCAATCCACCATACGCTCGGCATCACGGCTGAACATTTCTACATACGCCAGAATATGGTGACCAAACGTGATCGGTTGTGCGACTTGCATATGGGTAAAGCCCGGCAAAATCGTTTCCGCATTATTTTCTGCCAGATCCAGCAGAGCAGAGCGCAAATCACCGAGTAAGCCAACGATATTATCAATCGCAGCGCGCACATATAAACGGATGTCAGTAGCGACCTGATCATTGCGCGAGCGACCGGTGTGCAGACGTTTGCCGGCATCGCCGACTAATTCGGTCAGCCGCTTTTCAATATTCAGGTGGACATCTTCCAGATCAAGCAACCACACAAAAGTACCGGCGTCGATCTCAGATTTTATTTGTGCCAGACCACGTTGGATATCGGCATAATCTTGTGCAGTGATAATGTTTTGTGCTGATAACATCTCCGCATGTGCCAGCGAACCTTGGATATCAAAAGCGGCCATGCGATTATCAAAAAAGACCGAGGCAGTGTAACGTTTGACCAGATCAGATACCGGTTCGGAGAAACGGGCAGACCATGCCTCGCTTTTTTTAGAGAATTGTGATGTCATAGCTAACTTTGTAAGGCGAATAATAGGATGATGCGGATAGCGCTTGAGTGTGAAGTTTTAGAAGTGCCAACGACATTAAGCCGAAGTATAAAGTGAACCATGCTCAAAAACGCTGAATTCCCCGATTATAAAACACCCACGACCTGTTTCCCTTAATGACCAAGCAAACAAATCGTACTCCCACGGATTTATTGATTCCCGATTACTGCAATACCGGCGTAATTTCGCGGGTGCTGATCGCTGTCAATGTTCTGGTATTGTTGACTTTGTTGGCGCGTGGACAAGGCTGGTTATTTAATTTTCAAGAGTTTGCAGAAAGTGCGATGTTGATCGAAATGATCAGTTTACTATCACTTTTTGCTTTGTGCGGTATCCGGCGTCTGGCGGAGCGCGACGGCTCGCCAGCATGGTTGCAAAGACTGCTATGTGGCATTGTACCTGCCTTGATTGCGATGCTTTTATTATCGACCCTGAGCGGTTTTGAGTGGTTTACCCTGACTTATCCCCGATTGTCCAAAGCCTATGTCGCTTTCATTTGTTTCTTATTCGGGATCGCTTTACAACACTATTTTGAATTACGTAGTAAGGCATTTTCGCCAGCCTTGGGCGAGGCTCGCTTGCAGGCTTTACAGGCCCGAATCCGGCCACATTTTTTATTCAATAGTCTCAATGCAGTTTTATCGCTGATTCGCACTGAACCCCGTCGAGCAGAAACTGCGCTGGAGGATTTGGCGGATCTGTTCCGCGTACTGATGCGTGATACCCGCGATATTACGACTTTGCAGGAAGAAATTAACCTCTGTCAGCAATATCTGTCGATAGAAAAAATTCGCTTGGGCGATCGTCTTCAGGTTGAATGGAGCATCATCAATCTGACCCCACAAGAACTACGCGATATACATATTGCTAGCCTGTTACTACAGCCTTTGCTAGAAAATGCTGTGCATTACGGTATAGAACCATCACAAACGGCGGCAAGCATTAGTGTACGTATCCAGCGTAGTCTGGATAAAATCGAGATCCGCATCAGCAATCCTTTTCATGCAGGCGTCAAAGTGTTAGGTGGTAACCACATGGCATTAGAAAACATACGCCAGCGCCTGGCCTTGCTTTATGATATTGAAGCGCAAATGAGTGATCAGATTGTCGATGGCATTTTTGTTTTGCAATTACATTTCCCTCTGAAAAAATGAGTAGTCCCAACATATTTATTGTCGATGATGAGGCGCCCGCCAGACAGCGTCTGACGACGCTTTTGGACGACATCCAGCCAGAGTGTCCGAATAATCTAGTGGGTGAGGCTAGTGACGCACAATCTGCTTTAGAGGGTATTTTGGTGCAGCGGCCTGATATTGTTTTACTCGATGTGCAAATGCCCGGCATGACGGGTCTGGAGCTGGCGCAGCACTTGCAAACGCTGTCGCAACAGCAGACAACGCCAGTACCGACGATTATTTTTGTGACGGCGTATGACGACTATGCACTTAAAGCGTTTGAAGTGCACGCGATCGATTATCTGCTGAAGCCAGTGCGTGCCAGTCGCTTGGCAGAAGCCATCAACCGCGCCGGACTGATCCACGCTCGCTCCAAACAAGCCGTTCCGGCACCTGACGCTCAAGATATCCTGCCGGTAGCGCCGCTGCTGCCCAACAGACGACAGTCTTTTTCTATATTTGAGCGCAACCGGGTTTTGTTGATTCCTGTCGCTGATGTTTTGTACTTGAAAGCAGAACAAAAATATCTGACGCTGCACACCAAAACGCGTAATTATCTGCTGGAGGAATCACTCACCTCGATCGAACATGAAATGGCTGACGTCTTTGTCAGAGCACACAGAAATGCGTTGGTCGCACGCAATGCCATCATCGGCGTCGAACGCGCATTATTTATGTTTGATGCCGATAGCGATCACGAAAAAGTCACCGAATCCTGGCAAGTCATTTTGCGCGACTGCACAGAGCGCCTGCCGATATCGCGCCGGCAATGGCCTGTGATTAAGGCTTTGGTGCGGTAAATTATTTTGTATTTGTTATAAAGATTTTTGGAAATTTTTACCGGATGTTTCAATGTCTATATTCCAGAATTAAGGAGTTCCCAAATGGAGGAATATATTTTATTCATGTATAACGATGCTGTTGATGTCGTTGCCGCAGCGGATGGTGCACTTTGGGGGCGATATTTTCAGCAGCTAGAAACAACCGGGAAATTTAACGGTGGCAGCTCGGTCGGAGGAGGACTTTTTCTGAATAAACATGGGACAGAAAAAGTGTCTCATTCTGATGTCACTGGATTTGTCCGCGTGAATGCCAAAAATCTGGAAGACGCGCAACAATTTTTGCGCGGCAACCCTGTGTATGAAGCCGGTGGAACGGTTGAAATCCGCCACCTGCCGCGAGATTTATAAATTCCGTCTTGGCGTTAGTCCACTACTGAGGCGTTCAGCATTTGTCAAAAACTCGCCGCCAGCATCGTTTGCAATTGCTCAGAACTGCAATAGCCGACGTCAATAGCAGCACATCCGTGCCAGTCCGCAAATTCTTGGACGACTTTGGCGATATCGTTTGCCAGCGCTTGGCTGATGCGGACGTCGGCTTCTAGATGCAATGCTTTGATTTCGAAGCGGCCTTCCTTGCGATGGGCTTTGGCGTCCATCCTTCCGATCAGTGCACCATTGCGTAATATTGGCAAGGTGAAGTAGCCATATTGCCGCTTGGGTGCTGGTGTGTAGCATTCTAGTTTGTAGTCAAAGTCGAATAAGTCGATTGCCCGTTTTCTATCCCACACCACGGGATCAAACGGCGACAAAATCCGGGTGTTGGTAGCTTTCAGTTTGCCTGCCGCCGCCTGCTCAAGCAGACTGGCGTGGTCGGAATGGACGTAGACGATCTGATCCCAGCCAGTCACGGTGGCTTTGAGTAGCAAACCTTGCTGCGCTAAGGTCTCTGGTTGAATACGGGTATCCAGTTTTCCCATGCGAAAATAATCGGCGACCCAACTTGCTTTAGCCATGCCCAGTGCTCGCACAGCCTGTAATACCTGTTGTTGCTGGCAAGCGAGTTGTGGTTGCAGATGCTGTTGGTCCTGCCAACTGGGATGCACACGCTCACGCAGGTCGTAAATCCGCTGGAAATTGTGGCGTTTGGCAACCATCACCTCGCCCAAGGTGAACAAGACTTCGAGCGCGCGCTTTTCTGGTTTCCATTCCCACCAGCCACCGGCTTTGCCATCAGTACGTTCAAAGTCCGCTGAGCGGGTTGCACCATGTTTTTTGATATGGCGCTTGACCTTATTGACTTGCTCCTGATTGTCACTCAGCCATTGATGATTGTATTTCCAGCCCAATTTGCCCGGCGCTACCATCTGATGCCGGTACCAGCCGTAATCCTCTATTGGTAAAAAGCAGGCCTCGTGCGACCAGTATTCAAAAATCTGACCTTCCTCTAGTAACTCATCTAACCAGGTTTGCGGATAAGACCCGAGACGACTCCAGAGCACCAGATACGGACTGCGTGCAACCACGCTGATGGTGTCGATTTGCAGCGCTGCCATTTGACGAATTTGTGCCAGCACATCTTGTTTGCTGGCTTTTTTTCTTGGAGATTGAAGTAATCCTTGCGCTGCTAGATGTAGCGCACGGGCGGATTGCAAGCTGAGGTTGGGAAGACTGGGTAAATTGCGAAGACTGTGGAGGCTAGGAATATTGGCGGAACTTGGAGGGCTGCTCATAAAATTCTTAACACTTTTCAGCGCTCCCTTAGGTGTTTTCCGGTGTTTGATTAATTTAGTTTAAATATATACTGATGGAGGGTATATTTTATTGTCCGTGTAATCATTGGACAGTAAGGCATATTTTAATAAATTATAGGGGGAGTATGCTAAATCTATGCATAATTTAACTTGTGCAGATAACAAAAAGCAAGTGAACTTTTCTATCGCCCGCACAAGTTTTATCCAGCTGAATTAAAAATGCTTCAAACCGATTGCTGCTTTGACTTCATCGGTGGTTCTGGCGGCAACTTCACGCGCTCGCTCGGTACCTTGTTTGAGCATCTGCAACACTTGCCCGCGATCTTTGGCGAACTCTTCACGGCGGGCGCGGATGGGGGTGAGCAAATCTTGCAAAACGCCTTCTAATCGTGCCTTGACTTTGCTGTCGCCCAAACCGCCACTAACATAGTGATCTTTCATTTCTTGCAGGGCGATTTTGTCAATATCAAATGCATCCAGATAGATGAAAGCAACATTACCTTCCAGATGACCAGGATCATCTACACGCAAATGCAGAGGGTCGGTGTAGACATTTTTGACCGCAGCCTTGATCTCTGCAGGTGTTGCACCGAGATTGATGGTGTTGCCGAGGGATTTACTCATTTTGGCTTTGCCGTCGATACCAGGTAAGCGACCAATCTCAGGTACCAGCGCCTGACATTCAACCAGAATGTCCTTTTTAGCCAGACGGTTGAAGCGGCGCACGATTTCGTTGGTTTGCTCAATCATCGGAATCTGATCCTCGCCGACCGGTACCAGACTGGCTTTAAACGCGGTGATATCCGCAGCCTGACTGACTGGGTAGGTCAGGAAGCCGGCTGGGATATCGCGTTCAAAATTACGTAATACGATTTCCTGTTTGATCGTTGGATTACGTTCCAGACGCGCGACCGTGACCAGATTTAAGTAGTAGAAAGTCAGTTCAGTTAATTCAGGAATTTGTGACTGAATAAATATGGTCGACTTCGCCGGATCAATCCCGACCGCCAGATAATCCAGCGCGACTTCCAGCACGTTGTTATGGACTTTAGCGGGATCATCCATGTTATCAGTGAGGGCTTGGGCGTCGGCCAGCATGATGTATTGCTGATATTCATGCTGATACTTAACCCGATTGCGCAGGCTGCCGACAAAGTGGCCGAGATGCAATGGACCGGTAGGGCGGTCACCAGTCAGAATCAGATGTTGTTTACCTGCTTCCGGCACGCTATTGCTGGCACGAGGGGCGGTTGACGTAATGTCGGAGTTTGCGGCGGATGTTGCGTTGGGTGCTGCAGTTGTAATGGTATCGCTCATAGTGTGCTCTGTTTGTTCTGTACTGTAATTTGCTCGGTTTTATGGAGATTTGTCGTTGCTAGCCCCTGCTATTTTTGCGTATTTTCGGAAATATTAGTCATTTCGCTTTCAATAACATTTATTAGGTCCGTAGTGTTTTTTAATGCCTTCAATGTCGAGAGCACCGATTTTTATGTTGAATCTGCGCATAAAAAATGCCGCGCAGTGAGGCGGCATGACAATAGACTGCGTGCTGTGTTGCGTCATGATGCCGCCAGCCCTAATATTTTGTCAAGTTAGCTCGGAATTTCATCTGTTATATTGCTTCTTCTGTATCTTTCTCTCTGGCTGATTGCGTTCGTACTTTCCATGATTTTCACCCCTGTTTTTGAGTGAAGTTTGAATCCCAAGTGGCGAGAGCTGCGTGATAAAATTCGGCACCATTTCACTGAAGGTCAGTCTTGAACAAATTTGATCCCACCAATCATCCTGCCAAATTAGTTATCGCCTCGCGTGAGAGTCGCCTCGCCATGTGGCAGGCAGAACATGTGCGCGACCGCTTGGCGGTACTTTATCCCGATTGCATTATCGAGATTCTAGGTATGACGACGCGTGGTGACCAGATTCTTGACAGAGCTTTATCCAAGGTCGGTGGCAAGGGGTTGTTTGTGAAGGAGCTCGAAGTGGCGATGGCAGAGGGACGTGCGGATTTGGCGGTACATTCGCTGAAAGACGTGCCTATGGATTTGCCTGAGGGTTTTGCGTTGGCGGCAGTATTGGAGAGAGAAGATCCACGTGATGCGTTTGTGTCAAATGACTATGCCGGATTGGATACTTTGCCCGACGGCGCGGTCGTTGGTACCAGCAGCTTGCGTCGTCAGGCTTTGATTGCGGCTCGGTTCCCGCATTTGATTATTCGTCCTTTACGCGGCAACCTGGATACCCGTTTGCGCAAGCTGGACAACGGTGAATATGCAGCAATTATTCTGGCAGCAGCAGGTTTAAAACGATTGGGTGTGCCGGGCAGAATCCGTCATTTTTTGGAGCCGGAACATAGCTTGCCAGCAGCGGGGCAGGGCGCGATGGCAATCGAAGTACCAGATGACAGACCAGAGTTAATGACATGGTTAGCACCTTTAAATCACGATTTAACTGCCCAGGCAGTGAGCGCTGAGCGGACTGTTTCTAAAGCTTTTGGCGGTAGCTGCCAGGTGCCATTAGCCGCGTTTGCGACGATAAGCGATGGCGTCATGCACTTGCGTGCCATGATAGGGATGCCAGATGGCAGCAGGATTGCCAGTGCCGCTGTCAGTGGCGCAGTCAGTAGCATAGAAACTGCCCAGCTATTAGGCGCGCAAGTGGCGCAAGCCTTGTCGGCACAAGATGCGGAGGCTATCTTGGCGGCTTGCAAGGAGGAGTCTACGGCAGACTCTTCTACGAAAAGCCAGTGAGATTGATCAGCAAATTAAACAGTAGAGCGAGGCAATTGTATGTACGATATGCCTGATATGCCAGTCATTGTCACCCGTCCTATTCGCTCTCTAAGCCCGATAATTCCAATAAGCCTGATAAGCCAAGCAGAGTCTTTGTCGCAACGAGTTACGGCGATGGGGCGGACTGTGGTGCGTTTTCCTTTGCTGGAGATTCACCCCTTAACGGATTACAGCGCTTTCGATCGTCTGTTGGTCGATTTGTCGGCTTACGCTCTGGTGGCTTTCGTCAGCCCCAATGCAATTCAGGCGACGTTTGTCCGTTTAAAAAACAACTGGTCTGCCCAAATACCAATTGCCGTGATGGGTGCCGGGAGTCTGGCCGCATTAGATGAGCTTGGCATCACGACTGCCAACACCACAATTTATTATCCCCACAACCCGGATCGTACTGACTCTGAGACTTTATTGGACGAATTGGATATCGATGCCCTGCGCCATAAAAAAGTTTTAATTATCAGAGGTGAGACCGGACGCGAATTATTGGCCGATGCTCTGCGATCAAAGGGGATTGATGTAACCCAAATTGCAGCGTATCGCCGTACGGCACCCGAATTTACATCGTTGCGACAAGATCAGCTTGGCAGACTTTTGCAAACGCAAAATCAATGGGTTATCACTAGCTCTGAGGCATTGCAAACTTTGCTGTCCTGGACTAAACAGTTAGAGCAGCAGCCTGGTTTTCATGGAATCGTGGCAAAATTGCAACAACAGCATTTGATACTGCCACATGCCCGTATCGCAGAAACTGCAAAGAATTGTGGTTTCCAATCAATTACTCTCACAGGTTCTGGCGACGAACACCTGCTTGTCGCGTTACAATCTCGTCTATGAATGATCAGCAATCACCATCCGACACTATATCGATGAACAAATCGACAGAACTCCCTGTAACTCAGGTATCACCTCCCGCATCGTCAGAACCGGCAAAAGCGCCTGGTCCAGTGTTTTCGCAACCTGCTTATGTGTTATCCGGCGTATTGGCGATTTTGCTGGCTGCCAACTGGTGGACTTCACAAAATCAGATAAACAACTTGCGCGAAGAGGTTGCTAAGCGTTTGCAAGTCGCGGAGAGTACGACCAGCGAAACTAAAGTACTTGCAAAAACGGTACAAGAGTCCGCCAAGGAAATCCAGGCCAAAGTGACGCTGCTGGAGGGCAAGCAGGTTGAGGCACAAGGTCAGCAATTAGCGCTGGATCAACTGTATCAAGACTTATCTAAAAATCGTGACGAATGGGCATTGGCAGAAATCGAGCAGGTACTCTCGACGGCTAGCCAGCAATTACAATTGGCCGGTAATGTCCAAGGTGCTTTAATCGCTTTGCAAAATGCAGATAGCCGCCTGGCTAAATCGGACAAACCGCAATTTATTAATATCCGCCGTGCGATTGCCAAAGATACCGATAAGCTGAAGTCTTTGCCGATTCTCGATTTGACAGGCATCGCTTTGCGTCTGGATAGTGTCATCGCGCAAGTTGATCATATTCCATTGTGGGCAGATGAAAAATCAGTTGTTTCTGCGACACCACCAAAAGCACCTCTGCGAGTATTGCCAAAATCTCCTGTGCCGCTGTTGAAAAATGGTAAAAAAGTCGCTCCTGATGAAATTCCTGAAAATTCCTGGACGATGCGGGCAGAAGATGCCTGGCAAAGTTTTTCCAGCGAGATGTGGAACGAAGTTAAGCAACTCATCAGAGTCCGTAATGTTGAAACACCAGATGCGTTATTGCTGACACCATCGCAAAGCTACTTTGCCCGAGAAAATCTTAAGTTGCGGCTGTTAAATGCGCGACTAGCATTGTTGTCGCGTAATGAAAGTATGTTTCGCAATGATTTGATTGCCTCGCAAGATGCCATTACTAAATATTTTGATACACGAGCGAAGCAAACCCAATCAGTGCAAGCTTTATTGAGACAAGTACAGGGTAGTAATTTGTCGATAGAAATGCCCACATTGGCGGAGAGCTTGAATGCCGTTCGTAACTACAAAGTGAAGCCCTAAGGTTCAATAAGAATATGCGTCTTTTTATCCGGCTTCTGATTCTATTTGCCATGGCAGTTGGTCTTGCCGTAGGTGCTCGCTATAACCCCGGCAACGTAGTGCTGTTTTATCCGCCCTACAGAATAGATATCTCACTCAATTTTTTCTTATTCCTGACACTGGTTTTGTTTGTCGTGCTGTATCTGGTGATGCGCACCATTGTTACTACGCAAAAAATGCCGCGTAAGGTGGCAATGTATCGTCAAAGTAAGCGTGAACGGGATGGCAATAAGGCTTTAAGAGAATCATTAAAGGCTTTATTTGAAGGGCGCTTTGGCCATGCAGAAAAAGCAGCTCTGCGCGCTGTTGAACTGCCAGATAATGCCGCAGTTGCAGCATTAATTGCGGCCAGAGCAGCCCATCATATGGGCCAGTTCGAGCGCCGTGATTCCTGGTTCGCAAGTACCGAAGCCGACATGACTTATAAAACGGCTCGCTTAGTCACAATGACCGAGTTACTGGTTGATCAGCACAAAGCAGAACAAGCTCTTGACGCTGTTAAAGAGTTGCATGCAAGTGGCACACGTCATATCCAAGTACTGCGCTGGGCACTAAAAGCGAATCAGCAAGCTAAAAAGTGGCCAGAAGTATTAAAACTAGTAAGGACTCTGGACAAGCACCGCGCTTTGCATCCGGCTTTATCAAATCGTTTGCGTGAATTGGCGTATGAGGATTTGCTGACTGATCATGGACATGATGCAGAATCACTGCGTCGGGTTTGGTACGAAATCCCTGCCGATGACCGGAAAAATCGCTTCGTCGCGTTTACCGCAGCTAAATCGTTTAATGAACGGGGCTTGCATGAGGATGCGCGAGTGATCGTTGAAAAGACGGTCGCTGAAGAGTGGGATGACAGATTAATGCGGATTTATCGCGACGCTGCTGCAAGCGAAGGCTCAGTCGCTTTATTGGGACAGATTGAACACTGTGAGCGCTGGACTATACAGCGTCCAACAGATCCAGAGCTGGCCTTAACCTTAGGTACTCTTTGCCTTAAGCAAAAATTATGGGGTAAGGCGCAACGTCATATGGAACAGGCATTGTCTGATGCAACAGAGTCCCGAACCGTACGAGAATCTAATCTCAAGCTGGCACAATTGCACGAGGCTTTAGGGCAAGCTGATGATGCTGCGCAACATTATCGTCAATGCGCAATTGCTACTATGTTATAGCCAGAGCGTCCGTTGAAGATTGCGGACTGCTTGCTGAGCGTGAGTGACTAGCTAATTAGCTATCGAAGCGTCTATAAAAACGACTATAATCCACCCCGATTTACTTTTGACTTCTATTTTGAAAGAGCAATATGAGCTTAAATAACGTTCCTTCTGGCCGTGACTTGCCGAATGATTTCAATGTCATCATTGAAATCCCGATGAATGCCGATCCAATTAAATACGAAGTTGATAAAGACACAGGCGCGATTTTTGTTGATCGTTTTATGGGCACAGCAATGCATTACCCATGCAACTATGGCTATGTCCCGCAAACTATCGCTGGTGATGGCGATCCAGTTGACGTATTAGTGATTACACCATTTCCGCTGATTCCTGGCGTTGTAGTACGTTGCCGCGCAATTGGCGTATTAAAAATGACGGATGAAGCAGGTAACGACGCTAAAGTGTTAGCCGTGCCAGTCGATAAAATTTTGTCCATCTATTCCCACTGGCAGAAACCAGAAGACATGAACGAATTGCGTTTGCGTCAAATTCAGCATTTCTTTGAACACTACAAAGATTTGGAAAAAGGCAAATGGGTCAAGATCGAAGGATGGGGCGGCCCTGAAGATGCTAAAGCTGAAATCATGGAAGGCGTTGCTAATTTCAGCAAGGGCTAAGCATAATTTGATTGATATGCAGAATAATAAAATACGCTTGTTCTGCAAGTGAATCCGGTAAAAAAGGCACAGTTCAATGTGCCTTTTTTTATGTCGGTCTGATTTGAAGTTGTGGTAATCAATCTCAAAGTAAACGCCATATTCCGAGCTAGAAAAGGTGCAATTGTCGTTGTAGCGTTTGTACTCAAATCGCGATGTTGTTATTCCTCTGAACAGAGCACGCCGTCTATCTTCCTACGAACTAATAGTGATCCATTGGAAAATCTGAATTGATATACTCCCCCTATTTTTTATAATAAACGCAGTATTATCGAGAAAGTATATGGGCAATTAAAATATACTTACTGTGAGTATGGAGGATTGATGCTTTAGCTGAGCTTATTTCAACAGATATACGCCTACCAGCGCGAGTGCTATAAATACCGCTGCCCAGCTTAACCAGGAATTTTTATTTTCATCGCCAGCGTTTGGATCGTTATCCCCATTACTACCTATGCCCGCATTTTTTCGTTTGCGTTTAAGGCGCTGGTCTCTTTCTAATACTTTTTGTAAGGCTTGCGCCATTTCAGCCGCACTGCTATAGCGATGCTCAGGTAATTTTTGCATCGCTTTCATTACTATTGCGGAAAGACTGGTGGACACCTGGGGATTTAATTCGGATGGTGATTTTGCTTGTTTGTGTGCGATCTGATTAAGTAATTTGTCAATGTCGTTAGATTGAAACGGTTTTTGTTGCGTCAACATCTCATACATCACGGCACCTAGCGAGTACACATCGGTCAGTGCATTTACTTGCTGGCTCATAGCCTGTTCTGGTGACATATAGTTTGGCGTGCCGAGCACATTATTGTTGAATAAGGTTTGTGCTGGATTGTCAGGATTGGTCAGAATTCTATTCGGTGCGCGGGCAATCCCAAAATCAACTACTTTTGGTTGCTGATTCGGTAGGATAAAAATATTGGCAGGTTTGATATCCCGATGAATTACACCATTCTCATGGGCATACGCGAGTGCTTCGGCGATTTTATGAATAATATTAGCGGTCGCAATATTATCGAAATGTTTGCCGCTAGCGAGTAACTCACGCAGATCTTGACCTTGTAAAAACTCCATCGCAATAAATGTTGTGCCGCCTTCACTGGAGGCATCATAGATAGTCACAATATTGGGATGAGATAAGCGTCCGGCAGCGCGTGCTTCGTTAATGAATTGCTGTTCGCGTTGTTTTTTGTCTGCAATCCCGTGGCTAGTGCCAAGTATTTTGATTGCGACCGGGCGATCAATCACAGGATCATGTCCCAGAAAGACGGCACCATTTGACCCTTTGCCCAGCTTGTCTGTCAGATAGAAGCGCCCGACACGACGCGTTGGCAATCCTTGCTTAGACGCTGGGTGAGTTGAGGATAATGGAGTCATCTATACAGGATGCCTTGCTCAAGGAAGAATTTCAAGTCTTTCCTGCCACAGTTAATTTTTTAGATTTTTAAATGGAATCCGGTCATTCAGTTCATTAAAATAGTGCGCTATGCCATCGGTTTCGCGCTCCAGGAAATGTGCAACTGCGTCAAAAAATTCTGGCTGAACCAAATGATGTGCTGAGCAAGTTTTTTGGGGCAAAAACCCACGTGCCATTTTATGTTCACCTTGCGCACCGCCTTCAAAAACCTTAATTTTTTTTGCTATACAAAATTCTATTGCCTGATAGTACGCGGTCTCAAAATGCAGACAAGGTACATGTTCCAGGCAACCCCAATATCTGCCGTACAGCGTATCGTCGTCATGCACCAACAAAGAAGCTGCGATGGGTTTGCCGTTACGTTCTGCAAAAATGAGTCTCAAATTAGCGGGCATACTTGCGCCTATTCTCAGAAAAAAATCTAAGTTTAGATAGGGTGAGGAATGATGATCGGAGTAAGTGTGGTCATAGCAACGCTTAAAAAATATCCAGTCGTCTTTTGTCATATTTGGTCCTGCAACCTGGCGGAACTGGACGCCGGCCTCACTTACTTTACGTCGTTCGGCACGGATATTTTTACGCTTTTTTTGCTCCATTTGAGATAGAAAATCTTCAAAATCATAGTAATCCCGGTTGATCCAATGAAACTGAACGCCGCTCCTCAATAGAAAACCCGCAGCTTGTAGTAATTGAGCCTCTTCTATGGGAGGGAAGAGAATATGGGTAGATGAGTATTCTCCCGTTTTTTGAATATCCTTGAGAGCATTCAATAAAGCGATTTGTGTATGCACATCTCTTGCTAGCAGACGACCGCCAGTGACTGGCGTAAATGGAATCGCCGAGAGTAATTTGGGATAATAATGAAAGCCATTTCTCTGGTAGGCATCAGCCCAGGCCCAGTCAAATACATATTCACCGTAAGAATGCATTTTTTCATATAAAGGCATTGCGGCGACTAAGCTGTCGCCATCCCATAATGTTATATAACGCGGTTGCCAACCGGTATTGGCGCATGCCGATCCAGATTCGTGCAATGCGTGCAGAAATGCGTAAGATAAAAATGGATTACTAGTAGTTTGTAGGCTGAGCAAATGATTCCACTGCGCCTCGCCGACATCAGACAATGAAGTCACGATACGCGTGCGATAATGTGAACTTTCTTGAAGATCTTCTTGGATCCGGCCGTGCTGGTTTTCAGTCATGATGCTCGTGATATCCCTGTTCATTCAAACTCAACTTATTAGATTAATTTATTGAGACCTAGTTCTTCAGAATTATTTTCAAAT
Source organism: Undibacterium sp. GrIS 1.2 (assembly GCF_040544435.1). Taxonomy (NCBI): domain Bacteria; kingdom Pseudomonadati; phylum Pseudomonadota; class Betaproteobacteria; order Burkholderiales; family Oxalobacteraceae; genus Undibacterium; species Undibacterium sp. GrIS 1.2. The sequence goes on along the minus strand of NZ_JBEONP010000024.1, from coordinate 57,039 downwards.
TCTTTTAAATTTACTACAAGCCACTATGACAGTAAAAGTTGCAATAGCCCAGATGAACAGCGTTGTTGGCGATCTTGCTGGCAATGCCGCGCAAATTCTTGATTATGCTCAGCGCGCTGCTGCACAAGGTGCTGACATTGTCGTTACGCCAGAGCTCTCCTTGGTGGGGTATCCGCCAGAAGATTTGTTATTGCGTAGTGCATTTTACGCAAAAACGCGCGAGACCTTATTCGCTCTTGCAGAGAGCTTGAGGGTTTTAAAAGACATGCATGTTTTGATAGGACATCCTGCCGAAAATAACGGCGTGCGTTTGAATGCTGCATCCGTTTTATGCAACGGTGAGGTGATCGGTAGCTATTACAAACATGATTTGCCAAACGATATGGTATTCGATGAAAAACGGTATTTTTCATCCGGGCACGATGCCTTCGTGTTCGAAGTGAAGGGTATCAAGTTTGGTGTGAATATCTGTGAAGATACCTGGTTGCCTACTGCGCCGAAGATTGCAAAAAACGCCGGTGCAGAAGTGCTGTTAGTACCTAACGGATCGCCTTATCATATGAGTAAGCAGCATCAGCGGTTTGATGTGATGCGTGCTAATGTCACGTCGCAAGGTATGTCTTTGGTCTATGCCAATCTGGTAGGCGGACAAGATGAACTAATTTTTGATGGCAATTCATTTGTGATGAATCAGGCTGGCGAAGTGTGTGTACAGCTAAAACATTGTGAAGCCGATTTGCAGATTGTTGAATTTGATGGTGCGGCGCCCATAATGCCAATAGCGCCAATGCTAGCACCACAGGAGGCAATCAATGGCGCCAGTCCAGATGTACAGATAGATACACAGATAGAGGCGCAGGTCTATCAGGCATTAGTCTTAGGTGTGCGCGATTATGTCGGTAAGAATGGTTTTCCTAGTATTGTGTTGGGTTTGTCTGGTGGGGTGGATTCTGCGTTGGTCCTGGCAATTGCGGTTGACGCTTTGGGTGCTGATAAAGTCAGAGCAGTCATGATGCCGTCACCTTACACGGCTGACATATCCTGGCTAGATTCGCGCGAAATGGTGCAAGGTTTGGGTGTACGCTATGATGAAATTCCGATTAGCGCCTGTTTTAGCGCTTTTCGAGATACCTTAAGTCAGGAGTTTGCTGGTTTAGCAGAAGACACGACGGAAGAAAATATTCAAGCGCGGATTCGCGGCACCATTCTCATGGCTTTATCGAACAAATATGGCTCTATCGTCCTGACTACCGGCAATAAGAGTGAAATGGCAGTCGGTTATTGCACTTTATATGGCGATATGGCGGGTGGTTTTGCTGTGATTAAAGACATTGCCAAGACATTGGTATATCGTTTGTGTGCTTACCGTAATCGTTTATCACCTGTCATCCCTGAGCGTATATTGACCCGTCCGCCATCAGCCGAGTTACGACCTGACCAGACAGACCAGGATTCTTTGCCTCCTTACGAGGTACTGGATGGCATCATGCAGCGGTATATGGAAGAGAATCAAAGCAGAGCAGAGATTGTTGCTGCTGGTTATCGTGAAGAAGATGTTGAACGTATTACTCGTTTGATCAAAATTAACGAATATAAGCGTCGTCAGGCGCCAGTCGGTATACGTGTTACACATCGTGCATTTGGGCGTGACTGGCGTTATCCTATTACATCAAAATTCCGTGACTAAATAGTTAGAAAATAAAACAATAAAATCACATAAAATTTCAAGAGGACAACATGAAACAAATCACCGCAGTTATTAAACCGTTCAAATTAGACGAAGTGCGCGAAGCATTGGCCGATATCGGAGTTACAGGTCTAACCGTTACTGAAGTTAAAGGTTTTGGCCGTCAAAAAGGACATACCGAGTTATACCGTGGCGCTGAGTATGTTGTAGATTTCTTGCCCAAAATCAAGATTGAGGTTGTAGTTGATGATAATATCTGCGATAACATCGTTGATGCCATCATTAAAGCAGCGCATACAGGCAAAATTGGCGATGGCAAAATTTTTGTACAAAATGTCGAGCAGGTGATACGTATCCGTACAGGTGAAACCGGCTCTGATGCTGTTTAAATTGGATTAAACAGGTAAATCATGCAAAATTTACGTCGTTATTTCTCCTTGTCGCTGCTCGCGGCTCTCTCTGCCATCGTATTACCTGCTTCAGCTGATCAGGGTATTACGGATCAAAAAATCATACTAGGTCAATCGGCTGCTTTTACTGGTCCTGCTGCACAACTAGGCATCCAATTGCACGCCGGTGCCAAGGCTTATTTTGATCAGGTCAATGCTGCTGGTGGTGTGCACGGGCGCAAAATTGAAATCATCAAAATGGATGATAAATATGAGGCCGATTTAGCCGCTGCTAATACTAAAAAACTCATCGAAAATGAGGATGTATTCGCCTTATTTGGCTATGTTGGTACGCCTACCAGTAACGCAGCTTTGCCCATTTTTACGCAAGCTAAAGTTCCTTTCTTCGCTCCTTTTACTGGCGCACAGTCGCTGCGCGAACCCTTAAATCGTCAGATATTTAATATTCGTGGAAGTTACTTTGATGAGACTGAGCATTTGGTCGAGCGATTAGTCAGAACCGGTCTTAAAAATATCGCTGTCTTTTATCAGAACGATGCTTATGGAAAGGCTGGTTTAGCTGGTGTAGAACGTGCGTTGAAAAAAATGAACGTGCAAATGGTAGAAACCGCGACCGTAGAACGTAATAGCACCGACGTGAGTAAGGCGATTGCTAAGATTTTGCCGAAACGTCCGGATGTAATTATTCAGATTAGTGCTTATTCCTCATGCGCGGCATACATCAAAGGAATGCGCAAAGAAGGATATAACGGACAGTTTTATAACGTATCTTTTGTCGGTAGCCAGGCCTTGGCAGATGCTTTAGGTACGGATGGCCCTGGTACCGTGATTTCGCAAGTAGTTCCATTCCCTTGGAAAGCATCAACGCCCGTGGTAAATGAATACACCAAAGTCATGCAAAAAGCGGGCATTAAGGATTTGAATTTTTCCAGTCTGGAGGGATTTATTGCCGCCAAAGTATTTGTCGAGGGCTTACGCCGTGCAGGTCGTAGTTTGTCGCGTGAGAAATTGATCTCCTCCTTAGAGACAATTAATACGAGCAATTATGATGTTGGCGGATTTGATGTGAATTTTTCGCCAACTAGTCACAACGGATCAAAATACGTTGATATGACTGTAATCACTAAAGAGGGCAAATTCTTGAATTAAAATTCTCGGGTTGAAATTTGAGTAATCCAGATCTGAACAGCTGAGATTGGAGCAACTAAGATTTGAGCAATACGATCAATGCGCCAGAGCCACCGTCTGCAGCGGTGGCTTGGCTAAATGCAAGTACTTCATCTTTTTGTATCAACCAGTTTTTTACTTTATTCTTTAACACAGGTTCTTTGTTGATTGAACCTAACCCCTTGCCATGAATAATCCTCACGCAGCGATGTTCGTTGCGCTGGCATTTCCGCAAAAATTCGCCCAAACTTTCTCTCGCCTGATCGCGCCGCAAACCGTGCAAATCTAGTTGCGCTTGTATAGTCCAATGACCAATACGTAATTTTTTGACGACATCACTGCCAACACCTGCGCGGGTATAACTTAGGCCATCATCGGTGGCTAGCAAGGTGATGGCGTCAAATTCATCCGATATGGATTCTTGTAATGCAGCACGTTCATCTGCAATATGCTGGAATGGAATCGGTTGCGGGCGTGCCGCTTGAACTATGTGTTTGGGCACCGTTTTGAGTGGCGCCACTTCACCTATGCTATTGCGGAAAATGTTGGCTTCCAGCTTCGCTTGTTTCTCTCGTTTGCTGCGCTCGGCTTCTTCCAACAGGCGAACTTCCTCCTGCTGTTTTAATTGCTGACCTAAGTTTTTCAGATCAGCAAAATTTTTTAAGGAGCTGGGCATAAGCAAGGATTAAAAGAGCCAACAGGCTGAGAAAGGATTTTAAATTACAAATTAATCTTCGAGATAGCGCTGTGCATCTAAGGCTGCCATACAACCCGTACCCGCACTAGTGATTGCTTGGCGATAGATATGATCTTGCACGTCGCCAGCGGCAAATACACCTGGGATGCTAGTAGCTGTCGCCATACCTTCAAGGCCTGTTTTAGTCTTGATATAGCCATTATGCATATCGAGTTGACCTTCGAAGATGCTGGTATTAGGTTTGTGACCAATGGCGATGAAGACACCATGCAGGGTGACATCGCTAACATTGCCGTCAATACTGGATTTGATTTTAATGCCAGTCACGCCAGAGCTATCTCCTACTACTTCATCTAGTGTGTGATTCCATTTAACTTCGATTTTACCTTCGGCTACTTTTGCCATCAGCCGATCAATCAAAATAGCTTCTGCGCGGAATTTGTCACGACGATGTACGACAGTCACTTTACTGGCGATATTAGATAAATACAGCGCTTCTTCTACCGCAGTATTGCCACCACCAACTACCGCAACCTCTTTGCCACGGTAGAAAAAGCCATCACAGGTCGCGCAAGCAGATACGCCTTTACCCATAAAACTTTCTTCAGAAGGTAAGCCGAGATATTGTGCTGATGCGCCAGTAGCAATAATCAGTGAATCGCAGGTATATTCAGCCTGGTCACCGATCAAGCGGATCGGCTTTTCAGTCAATTTGGCGGTGTGGATATAGTCGAAAATAATTTCAGTATTAAAACGTTCTGCATGCTGTTGAAAGCGTTGCATTAATTCTGGCCCTTGCACACCCATAGGGTCTGCTGGCCAGTTCTCGACATCCGTTGTGGTCATTAATTGACCGCCTTGCTCTACACCAGTAATTAATACTGGTTTTAAATTGGCACGTGCCGCGTACACAGCCGCAGAGTAGCCAGCAGGGCCAGAGCCGAGTATCAATACGTGTGCATGTTTTGGAGTGGTAGTTGACATAAGCTGACCCGAGAGAAAATAAATTGAATGATGATGGCAATCGGCATAGTTGATGCTATTTAAATTGCCTTAAGAGGCTATAAACTAAGCTGCAGATTGCGACGGAACAGCAAATTTCAATCATATTTGCTGGCGTAGTATTAGCTGATGAATATTAGCTAACTATCAGCCAGCGACTATCTAATTTATCAGTTGACTTTAGTATTTAACTTTCCTACTTAGCTTCTTACCTATCCGTCACGAATAAGTCTTACTTTACCTAGGCAAGATTATAGACGAATAAGCGTTTTTGATTGAATAGCCAGCCGATTGCTTGATTTGCCCTGAGTCGGCACGGTTCTATGATGATGCCTGATTGGCGGCACTTGTCATACATGCTATCTTATGAGTGTTTAATATGTGTTGAATGTATGTTTGACTTGATTGATTTTGATTGAACTTGATTGTAATGGGCTGCTGATTCTGCACTATGACTATTTCCAATAATGAAGCCTATACCCGCAACCGCGATAAAACGCCGGCGCCGCCGTTACCAAATCGGCTAGTAATTTTGCTTATCGAAGCACGCTGGATACTCTTTGCGGCGCTTTGTATTTATCTGATTTTAATTTTATTCACTTACGCCAAACTTGATCCCGCCTGGTCGCACGCCAGTGTTGTTCCGAAAATCCACAATATCGGCGGCAAAGTGGGAGCCTGGGTTGCAGATTTATTTCTATACATCTTTGGCTTATCTGCCTGGTGGTGGAGCGTTGTTCTATGCCGTTTGGTTTGGAAGGATTATCGCCAGCTAACGAATCGTCTGGCAGTCAATGCAGAACAAGACGCTGAACATAGTTATGAAAAATTTATACAGGCAGGCGGATTTTTTCTGCTTATGGCTGGCAGTATGGGAATCGAGTACCTGCGACTGTATTCAATCAAGGCACAATTGCCACGAGCTCCAGGAGGAGTGCTGGGTGAATTGATCGGCAACGCTAGCTTTGCGGCCTTTGGTTTTACCGGATCGACTCTGCTATTGCTCTTATTATTTGCGCTGGGTATCAGCTTATATTTTCATGTCTCCTGGTTGCAGATTGCGGAGAAAATTGGTACTGCTTTAGAAGCGGTCTTTGTTTTTATTGGTAACAAGTATGCCGCGCGTGAAGATCGTAAGGTCGGGCAAACGGCCGCCGTTAAACGTGAAGAAGTTGTCATCGTCGAAAGAGCCAAGATTATTGAGGCACCACCAATACGCATAGAACCACAAGTCGTCAGCGTACAAAAATCTGAACGGGTAGAGAAGGAGCGTCAGGTATCACTGTTTAGCGATATGTTAGACAGCAAATTACCGCCACTGTCGTTGTTGGATGATGCACCGCCGACGCAAGAAACCGTCAGTATAGAAACGCTGGAATTTACCAGCCGTTTAATTGAGAAAAAACTGTCGGACTTTGGTGTTGACGCCAAAGTCGTTGCGGCCTATCCGGGGCCAGTGATTACCCGTTACGAAATTGATCCCGCAACAGGTGTTAAAGGTAGCCAGATTGTTGGCTTGGCGCGTGATCTTGCCCGATCCTTATCTCTGACGTCGATCCGAGTAGTTGAGACCATTCCCGGCAAAAATTATATGGGTTTGGAACTGCCAAACCCTAAGCGCCAAATCGTACGTTTGACCGAAATTCTTGGCTCCAAAGTGTACAACGACAGTGCATCCAGTTTGACGGTCGCGCTGGGTAAAGATATCGGTGGTAATGCCATAGTTGCTGATCTTGCCAAGATGCCGCATTTGCTGGTGGCAGGTACGACTGGTTCCGGTAAGTCGGTCGGTATTAACGCTACGATTTTATCGTTGTTATACAAATCAGATCCGAATGATGTGCGTATGATTTTGATCGATCCTAAGATGTTGGAAATGTCTGTGTATGAAGGTATCCCGCATCTGTTAGCACCGGTAGTAACAGATATGCGTCAGGCTGGACATGCCTTGAACTGGGCGGTTGCAGAGATGGAGCGGCGTTACAAATTAATGTCAAAAATGGGTGTGCGTAATCTGGCCGGTTACAACATCAAAATTGCTGAGGCAGCCAAGCGCGAAGAGTTTATTCCTAATCCGTTTAGCTTAACGCCAGATGCTCCAGAGCCTTTAGAAAAATTACCGACCATTGTCATCATCATCGATGAATTAGCTGATCTGATGATGGTCGTTGGTAAAAAAGTTGAGGAGTTAATTGCCCGTATTGCCCAAAAAGCCCGTGCTGCTGGTTTGCATTTGATTTTAGCCACGCAGCGCCCCTCAGTGGATGTAATTACCGGTTTGATTAAGGCGAATATTCCTACCCGTATCGCGTTCCAGGTGAGTAGCAAAATTGACTCGCGTACGATTCTTGACCAGATGGGGGCAGAGGCATTGCTGGGCATGGGCGATATGCTGTATATGCCGCCCGGCACTGGTTTGCCAATACGCGTCCACGGCGCTTTTGTTTCTGATGACGAAGTGCATCGTGTGGTAACGCATTTGAAAGCGCAAGGGGAACCAAACTACATTGAAGGCATCCTAGAGGGAGGCGTGCTGGAAGAGGGTGGCGAAGTAGGTGCTCCACCAGGTGAGGGCGGTGGTGAGGCCGATGCTCTGTATGATCAGGCGGTCGCGATCGTACTCAAGAATCGTCGTGCTTCTATTTCTTTGGTGCAAAGGCATTTACGCATAGGCTACAATCGCGCCGCCCGCTTGCTAGAGCAGATGGAAACCAGCGGCGTAGTATCCACCATGCAGTCAAATGGTAATCGTGAAATTTTGGTGCCGGCGGGGAATGCCGAATAAATATCTGGACTTCAGCCGATTCGACCGCAGCGACAGAAAGCAGCGGTTCGGCAAGCGGCTACAGCACCAGACAACTAATTAAATCAGTCAGGATTTTTGTGAAACTTTCATTGAAAATGAATACGAATAAAGTAGCTAATAGCGTCACAAAGTTGGTAGCTAGCATGATGTTAAGTGCCAGCATGCTAGTGCCAGTATTAGCCAATGCCAGCGCGATTGAACAATTTAAAGCCTTTGCCACCAATATAAAAAGCGCCAAGGGAGAGTTCCTGCAACAGCAAGTCAAGATGGTGGATGGTGCACCCAAGGTAACTAAAACCTCCAGCGGGATTTTTATTTTCGCTCGCCCTGGCAAATTTATCTGGACCTACCAAAAACCTTACGAGCAAGTCCTGCAAGCGGATGGTGATCAGTTGTTTATCTTCGATAAAGATCTGAGTCAGGTTACGATTAAAAAATTAGGCAATGCATTAGGTGCAAGCCCTGCGGCAATTCTATTTGGTAGCGGTGATCTGGAAAAAAGTTTTACCTTGCGCGAGGTCGGGGTTAAACAAGGTCTGGAGTGGCTTGAAGCTACTCCTAAAGATAAAGATAGTAATTTTGAGCACATCGGCATAGGTATGAAAGATGGTGCGCCCTTAGCTTTGGAGTTACGTGACAGCTTTGGTCAAATCTCTTTGCTGACTTTAAAAAATATTGAAAAAAATCCGACGCTCAAAGCCGATCAATTTAAATTCGTCATACCTGCCGGCGTTGATGTATTACGTCCATGAGCGATATGAGTAGCGTCAGTAAAACGCGCAAAAATCCCGTTCCGCTAGCAGAGCGCATGCGTCCTGCCAATTTGGATGAGGTGATTGGTCAGCAACATCTGCTGAGTGAGGGCAAACCCTTACGAGCGGCGTTTACCTCTGGCGATCCACATTCCATGATTTTATGGGGTCCGCCAGGTGTTGGTAAGACTACGCTGGCAAGGTTGATGGCAAATGCGTTTCACTCAGAATTTATCGCGTTATCTGCAGTATTGTCCGGTGTAAAAGATATACGCGAAGCCGTTGAACGGGCACAAATTTTGCAGGCCACTTCGCAACGCCGTACGATTTTGTTTGTTGATGAAGTCCACCGGTTTAATAAAAGCCAGCAAGACGCTTTTTTGCCGCATGTAGAAAGTGGCTTGTTCACCTTCATCGGTGCTACTACCGAAAATCCCTCGTTTGAAGTCAATAGCGCGCTGTTATCCCGCGCTTCTGTGTACGTTCTCAAATCGCTGACTGACGCTGATCTGGAGGCGATGATAGACAGAGCTTGTGCGCGTGAATTGGATGGCTTGCAATTTCATCCCGATGCCAAGGCAAGTTTGATTAGCAGTGCCGATGGCGATGGTCGAAAATTATTAAACAACCTCGATATCGTGGCCCGTGCTGCCTCTGCAAAAGCGTTGCAAGAAGTTGACACTGCTCTACTGGCCGAGTGTCTAGGGGATGCCTTACGCCGCTTTGATAAAGGTGGCGATGCTTTTTATGATCAGATTTCTGCTCTGCATAAATCAGTACGCGGCTCTAATCCCGATGCCGCTTTGTATTGGATGGTGCGCATGCTGGATGGTGGCGCTGATCCACGTTATCTGGCCCGCCGCATCGTCCGCATGGCAAGTGAAGATATTGGCCTGGCCGATCCGCGCGCTTTACGACTGGCATTGGACGCCGCAGAAACATACGAGCGTCTGGGTTCGCCAGAAGGCGAACTGGCGCTGGCACAAGCGGTGGTCTATCTCGCCTGCGCAGCCAAGTCCAACGCTGTCTACAAAGCGTATAACTTGGTGCGAGCCTTGGTCGCTAAAGACAAATCACGTACCGTGCCAGAGCACCTGCGTAATGCGCCGACCAAGTTGATGAAAGAGCTTGGCTACGGTAAGTTATATCGCTATGCGCATGATGAGCCTGAAGCTTATGCCGCAGGTGAAACTTATTTGCCAGAAGGTTTAGAAGGCGAGTCTTGGTATCAGCCGGTGCCACGTGGGTTAGAGATCAAAATTGCCGAGAAGCTTGCTTATTTGCGATCCTTGGATGCTGCGGAAGAGTGAGCGCATATTGCGTGATGATGGAGCTACGCTGTGTATAAAAGAGTTGGAGCGTCATTCCGACATATTTTAAGCCGGACTCCAGTGACTTTTTGCATCGCAAACTTTAGCTTGAAATTGGCGATACCTATTCGAAGAATAATGACATGGGATGCGGGCTAAGAGCGTGCCGGAATTATATGAAAAGCAATGTATTGTCACAAAAAACTATCTACATTTAATTTGAACATGATTTTCATTTAAATATACTCCCATAGTGTATTTTTTAATCGTCCAATTATAGTATGGACGATACAGTTATTTTAAAAAAATAAATGGGGAGTATATAAAATTCAATCAAGGGTAAGTTAAAACTTGCTGACTGCTAACTGTGTGCCGCTGCTCCAAAAAATGTACGACAGAGTCGACCGTAACCGTGTCAATCTGACCTGCCATACGACGATCAAATGGATGGTCATCAAATGCCACGTTAGCGCGGAACATCCGTGCTCCCAGTCGCGTCATCGCCGGAATATCCAAGGTGCTTGGGTGATAAGCCGCCATCGTCAGCCACGCTTGCGCTTGCGTACGATTATCGATTGGCACATCAGTAGCGCTTGCCGCTGCCAGCAACTCCAGCAACCACTGATTTGAGTTTTGGTACATGGTTGAGAATGGAAATGCCAGCATATTGTAACGGGGTGCATGCAGTTTTCTCGGCATGTCAGAATTTAGCAAGCCGACCAGTTTTTGCTGAAGAGCGGCATCTGGAAACACGATCAAAGTCTCATAGGCAAATGGACTATCCATAAAAAAATTGCCTAAACCTTCGTTGTACAGTTGAGAGTTAGCGGTGCCGCAGTCATTGAGTTCGTGCACGACCAACCATCGTCCTTCAGGATGATCGCGCCATATGATGCCCATGTGTGAGTAGCGTACATGGTACTTAGATAAATCTTGACCAACCCGCGCGATAAGCGCGACTTGCGCGCCGCTGGCGTCCAATGCATTACGGGTTTTTAATGCCAGCTCCATACCTTTCATCAATCCGTTTGCATCCAGCGCCTGATCTTCGCATGAGCGACCAGCGTAGCTATTGGCAGATACGATAAAAGCTAGGCTTAAGAGTAAAAGCTCGGCTTTAAGACCGCGTTTTAGCAGACGATCCAGCAGCCATTTTGATTGATGAGAGAAGTTCATTTCGCGACTGTATGATGGACCAAGCTACGACCAATTTCATTCGGAATAAAGGCAATTGCCTGACCAGAAACCACCAGCATTGTGCCTGCGGATAATGCAGTGACTTCCACCACGGTGCCAGCGGCTACCGACACATTACCCAGCGCTTTACCACTGAGTTTGAGAGTGTAGCTTGCACCATCAGACGCGCCTTTACATACGATGACCACGCCATCTGCCAGTTTTTCTACCGATACGACAAGCAGCGTGCCAGATGCTTTAATGCCTTCTGTCGATCCTTCAACTAATAACGCGCCAGAAAGTACGGATAGGGCAGAAACTCCTGATGGGCCGCAAGAGGGACAACTCGCCGCAGAAGCCGCTGGACTGCTAGCCGCGATAACGCTGCATCCGATCAGCAACGAAAGAAAGTAATTGCGAGTCCGTGTTGATAAGGGTTTCATTATATTGTCCAATCAGGTGTGGAAATCAAAGCCAGACAGCGGGCGGTATTAAAAATAAAGAAGAACTAAGTGCCATCTCAGCACCGAGCCGACGCATTATTGTTTTTAAAAAGTCTGTTGGTCAATTTCGATTTATTTAGCGCTGCTTTCTTATGCCCAAGGTTGCGTAGTTTGATACTTATGGGACTTTAAATGAACGTCCAATGGTTATCGGGGCTTCAAGCCAAAAAACCTCGGTAAGCCCCAGAATCAGTGGGCGAGTAAAATGAAATTTATTACCAAAAAATCTAAGTTGTGGCTGTGCTTGACGATGTTTCACGAAGTTGCAATATTCAAGCTCGCCCTTGGTACAATACGCAGCTCAATTACATTGCGACTATATTGCAATTACTTTTAACCTGGCTCAAGTATTCTATGATCGACATTCAACTCCTCCGCAAAGACATCGACACCGTTGCTGCTCGTCTGGCAACGCGTAAATTTCAATTGGATACTGCGACTTTCAATGCGCTGGAAGGTGAGCGTAAGCAGATACAGATGCGCACTGAAGAGCTGCAAGGTAAGCGTAATTCTCTGTCCAAGCAAATTGGTATGCTTAAAGGCAAAGGCGAAGACGCTTCTGCACAAATGGCAGAAGTTAACAGCATCGCTGAAGAATTAAAAGCGTCAGAAGTTCGTTTAGGCGAAGTACAAGCAGCTATGAGTGACTTCATGCTGGCCATCCCCAATTTGCCTGATGAATCCGTTCCAGTCGGTTTGGATGAAACTGGAAATATCGAAGTTCGACAATTTGGTACGCCTCCTGTGTTTGATTTTGAGGTCAAAGACCACGTCGATATTGGCGCAGCCCTGGGATTGGATTTTGAGGTCGCAGTCAAATTAACCGGCTCACGTTTTACGCTGTTACGCGGTGGTATGGCACGTTTGCATCGCGCCTTAGCGCAATTCATGCTGGACACACAAACGCTGGAACACGGCTACACAGAATGCTACACGCCGTATATCGTCAACGCAGACTCTATGCGTGGTACAGGCCAGTTACCTAAGTTTGAAGAAGATTTATTTGCAGTCAAAAAGGGTGGGCAAGACGGTGAGGGCGAGACCTTGTACCTGATCCCCACAGCAGAAGTATCGTTGACTAACACCGTGCGGGACGAGATTGTTAGCCTGGAGAGTTTGCCGATCAAAATGACGGCGCACACGCCATGCTTCCGTTCCGAAGCCGGTAGTGCCGGGCGGGATACCCGCGGCATGATACGCCAGCATCAGTTTGATAAAGTGGAGTTAGTGCAGATTGCACATCCAGAACAATCCTCCAACGCATTGGAAGAGATGGTCAGTCATGCAGAAGCGATTTTGAAAAAGCTTGGCTTGCCATATCGTGTCATGAGTTTGTGTACAGGCGATATGGGCTTTGGCTCAACTAAGACTTATGATTTAGAAGTCTGGTTGCCAGCGCAAAATACCTATCGTGAGATATCGTCAATTTCTAATATGGGTGCATTCCAGGCGCGTCGTATGCAAGCACGTTTCCGTAATGCACAAGGCAAACCAGAACTGGTACATACCTTAAATGGCTCGGCTTTGGCAGTTGGCCGCACTTTGGTAGCTGTATTAGAAAATTATCAGCAGGCCGATGGCAGCGTACTTATTCCTGAAGTTTTACGTCCGTATATGGGTGGTGTAGAGGCTTTGTTGCCTGCTGCAAAATAAGCTTTTTGGTTTTAAAAAGCGGCTGGGGTGACCGATCATCCCAGCCGCTTTTTTTATTAAGTAAACGATTTTTAATTTGTCTTTGCCCTTGATCGTGCGCACCATAATCTTGCCGCCGCTTATCCTTTTATAGCTGCAATTTTGTGTCATTTTAAATATTAGAGTTTTTCCACTAATATTGTTTTGGCATATCTTTTTCTATTCTATTTCTACTATGTGGCAGGCTAAAAAACCGTGGTTTTTTAGCGCCTAATTTTGTTGCGTTGCAAATTGACAATATGGTGCTGCTATTCAGATACTCCGCTCCGATCAGCTAGCGTTCGATGCAAGGTTCTTCGACTTCGCTGATTAATTTGTTCCCGTTTCTGCATCATGGCTTTCAGGCGTTTTACTTTTCCATGTTTTTACTAGAGGCGATTTAAATGGCGAAATTATTTAGAATTTTTGCAGCACTCTTGTTTGTCTCGCTCAGCGCAATGTCCAGCATTGCCAGCGCGACCAATTACACCTTATGGGTCAATGGTCGCGGCGGTGGCGGCGTGGTGGGTGACTACACCAGCTTCACGTATTGGGGGCCATCTGCGACCGCTGCGGGCATCAATAAAAAAGCAGTTAACTGGGATGGCTATAACAGTATTGCTTCCCAAAATGGCAAAATCCGCGACGCACTTGATTGCTTCTGTACTGGGTCTAACTGGTGCTACGTAGCGACCCACAGCGCTGGCGATTTGATGATGGGTTACACCTTAGCAAACTACGGTGGCTCAGCCAGAACCAAGAAAAACGCCGTCGCTAATGCCTCCGGCCAATGTGGTGATGCAGGTAGCGGTACGCAAGTCGGCTGGAACATCAAGTGGGTGCGAACGGCGGCAGGGGCGGGTGGCGGATCAGAATTATCCGATGTCGGATCGTGGGCAGTGTCCGAGCCTCTGGTTAAGGATTTAAAGACCACCACCGCACGCGCCATGTACAACCATAACGATACCCACAATGTCTGGTTCTACATGTATGCAGGCGCCAAGGGGACGGTCTATTCCGCGATATTGCCGGGTCAGGACGACGAGGCTGTGGCATACCATAGTTCAGGCGGTGTATCAGGCAGCTCGGGTGCCGCATTTTGTAATCCGAGCGACTGGTTCTGTAATGACCTGACCTTAGGCACCGCGGCCAACGAGGGCGGTAGCGTGAAGTGGAGTTATCACTCAGTATCGTTCCGCGATGATGCCGAAGCATACAACCACTACTCGAATAGTAATTGGCAAGGCGTCATCTCTCTGGTACGAGCGGATATGGTCAGTAACGCAATTTGATCACGATGCGAAGCTAACAATTTAGGTCAACTTATCTGAAGATTTGATCAAACGATGCGATCTAAAAAAGTAAGCTCCTCGCACAAGTCAGGGGCGACTTCAAACTCGGCGCAATCTGCCAATCAACCGGGTTGGTTGCGTCGGTATTGGCAAGCCCTGGCTGTATCACTAGCGCTTATACTAGTTGCTTTGGTCTGGTGGCTTTCTGGCGGTACAGAATCCAGCATGGCAGCCACATTAGCCAACCAAGCCAATAGCAATTTTTTAAAAACGCCGGGCGGTCCCGACGGTGCTTCTTTATTAGCGTTAAACAACAACCACGACCAACGTCTGGCGGCTTTGACTAAGCAAGTTGAATTGGCAGATCAGACTTTATGCAGCTACCGCAACAGCACAAAATACCCACAAGGATCACGTCCCATCGCCGAAAACCCTGATCAGGTTTACCCAAATCAGCCTGTGCAAGAAAAACGGGCGATGCACAAAGAAAACGGTCAGACTGATGGACATGTCCAAATCGAGACTACGCAGTCACGGATTTTTTTAGCTAGTCGTGAGAGCGTCATGTTTACCGTAAAAGCGATGGACGAGGACGGCAATGTTCTTCCATTATTTGTCACGCGTGCAGTCGCACGTGGACTGACATTTCAAGGCGCGCGAGAAGCGCCCCAAATCCCTGTCGCCTTTAGTGACGATGGCAATAATGGCGATGCAGTCGCTGGCGATAATATGTTTTCTGGCGTATTGACGCCTGCTACCACAGGCTTAGCCCAGTTCAATGGCACCATTCGTTTAGAGCTTAAATATAATGTCGGCGATCGTTCTGGCGTACTGTTTTTCGATGTCATCTATTCACCAGAAGTCCCCGCAACCTGGGCCAGTTCGGTGCGCGAAGCAGTCGAGCAGGGTTCACTAAATTTTTATCTCAAAGCCGACGTACGCGAAGCAGGGCGCTATGTCGTTACCGGACGCATCGATGATGCTAAAGGCAAGCCATATGCACTTGTAACGTTTAACGATCTTTTGCCGCAAGGCGCAACCGAGGTCAAGTTAACCGTCTTCGGCAAACTGATGCGCGACCAATCGCCCACCTTCCCATTAACCCTCAGAGATATCGACGCTTATCTGCTGAAAGAAAACGCAGACCCTGATCGTGCTTTAATGTCGCGCATTGTCGGCCCTGCCTATGTATCTAAAATGCATACTGCACAAAATTTCTCAGATGAAGAATGGCAAAGCGAAGAGCGTTCACGCTATCTTAACGAGTTTGGCAAAGACTTAGAGCAAGCAAAAAATGCGTTACTAGAGCTAAATCCGGCAATGTCAAAAACATCGCTACCGAAAAGCGACTGCACCAAGGCTTTAGAAACTAAGCCATGATGCGCGTCTATCAAAGCCAGATAAAGTTTGCTATAATCCTCGACTTGCCTAGTGCCAGAGCACTGAGCAAAACCGGAGAAGTGGCAGAGTGGTTGAATGTACCTGACTCGAAATCAGGCGTACGTGCAAACGTATCGGGGGTTCGAATCCCTCCTTCTCCGCCAAACATACAAAAGCCCTTGATTCATCAAGGGCTTTTTTGTTTGGATTTCTCTTATGGCGGCACTCATAAGGGAGCCTCTTCAACTGAGGTCAATATGAAAATCGCTTGCAGAATCAACAATCACGCCATATCGAGTATTGCTACCATCATCAGTTTTCTATTAAGAGCCTTCGCAAAGAATGCCAAGTTTCTCTTCACACAAAATACCAGCTATTGCCAAAGAGATATCATTACCCATTTTCGCTGTGATTGTAAAAATAAGTCAGGTGTGAGTATGAATCAAAACAAAAACGATTCACTCCATCAAATTTAATGACGAGATGTGACGATAAAAAATGAGTACTTCTGAAGTCTTCTGCGGACACTAGTGTTTGACGTTGTTGCACCCGACGTTTTAAGTGTACCTAATTCGTAATATAAAAGTTTTTCATGGTCTTGGAATATGCTCCCGTTGAGGTGCCTTAGAATTGGCTCCATAAAAGCAGAGCCTGATTTTTCCAGACCCTGCTTTTCTTTGCTTAATTAGTTGCTTTCCACTTTTTCAATGCTTCCAAGGTATTCGTTACATGTTTATCTGGAGCCAGGTCCGTGAATGAGTAAATCACTTTGTTATTAGGCGTAATCACGTAAGAAGTGCGGTTGGCGTATTCTGGTTTCATGACGAGAATTGCATCATAGGATTTCATGATCTTTTGATCTGTGTCGGCGGCGACGGCAAATTTGCTGGCACATTCGCTGACCGAAAACTTGTCTAAAGTTTTGATGTCATCATGAGAAACCCCAACGACAGTTGCGCCAAGGGCACGATATTGCTCCACCGATTCTGCAAATAGATGCGCCTCAATCGAGCACCCTTGAGTGAAGGCTGCTGGATAAAAATACAGCACAACAGGTCCTTTTTTAAGTGAATCAGCGAGTGAAAAGGTAAATTCTTTTCCGCCCAAAGATGCCTGGGTTGTGAAGTTTGGCGCGGCATCTCCGACACTTAACGCAGCATACGCTGGTGCTGCAATTGCAGTAGCCAGCATAGCGCAGGCAATAACTGTTTTCATGAATGTTCCCTTAGGGGTTGAAAAGCAAGGTGATGTGAAAGTGGAATTTTGTCAAATCGCTAGAGTCATTGCCGTAACAAGCTTGCCAGTGACCCAACAATAGATGGACTATTTTAGCGAAATTTTAAAAACGCATACGACGAGCGTCAATAATCATTTAATCGGTAACGATTTGATCGGATTATTTGGTGTGGGATATTTTTTTAGCCATTTTCTTATATCTTCCTGGCATTTTATAATCTGCTAATTAAAATACTCCCTTAATTTTTATTAAAATCATCTTGCAAGGCAGTATTTATATGGATAATAATAAATACATATAGGGAGTATATTTTCTAAGTGCGTTGTTATTGATTTGCGTCAACATATAAACCTGTTTAATCTTCAAGACTGTTCGCCTGCAAAAAAGCAGATTAAATCGCCCGTACTGATTTTTTGTGTCGAAATATGGTGCTGCTTTCTGCCTGCACTGCTCAAGTCACATTTCGGATTTAGTTGAGTTTGTTGTTTATTCATTGATATGACAGTTCTCTTACAGCTAGTAGGCCAGAATAATTCGTGCAAGTGAGTGTTATTTGTTGTGCCATAGAATATGATCAGGCTTACCGCGCGAGACAAATAGTGCGGCCCTGCATAACTATTTAGTGAATAGCTATTTGTTCTATGCCGAATCGGCAGCAAGCGTTTCACATCATCGTGACTGACCATAAAATCTAAGTGAAATTGACGAATGGAAATTCTTGTACTGGATGAAGAAGTCGCCAAGTTAGAGGTCAGCCTGTTGGCCTCGCGTGTACCCAGCCAACTTCTAGATTTGCTTGAACTTTCTTGGCATTTGCGTCAGCGTGATGCGGCGCGGGCAATTTCTCTGGCTTCTGAGGTGGAGGCTTTGAGCAAAATTGCGGATATTCCCCATGCCGAACGCAATAGAATTCTTGGTCGCCTCGACCTGATTCGTGGCGAAGTGAAGTGGTTATTTGCCGAGCTTGATGTTGCTGAGGCGACGGTGGAGCGCGCTTTACTTTTGTTTAAAGGTTTGGATGACGCGATCGGATGTGCCGATGCACATTGGTTGCTGGCGTTAATCATCGCAGACCGTAGCGATCCCAATCGTCGTGATGCCGAGTTGGAACTGGCATTGGCGGATGCGCGCCGCGCTGGCGATAGCTTGCGATCCGATTTGATGGAAGCCACGATGGCGCGCTTTGCCGTGTTTCGTGATTTACACAATGCTCAGGCGCGCTGGGGAACGCGGTTTGGTTCTGATCTCAGTAATTTGCATCCTGGTCTTGCTACCTGGGTTTATGATTATCTGGGACTGATCGCTTTCCAAATCAGTGATTTTGAATCTGCCGCGACCTACCGTTTGCAAATGTACGAAAACGCGATGATTACCGGGCAAGTGCAAAGGATCATCATTGCTGCCACGAATGTTGGCTGCTGCTTTAATAATCTCAATGATTATCAGGGTGCATTGGAATGGATGAAACGCGGTCTGGAAATGGCGCGACCAACTGGTTGGCCAGCCAGTATCGGGCTGGGTTTGATACAAACTGCAGACACCTTACGTCACCTTGGGCGGCTAAAAGCGGCGCATGATTTATTGCTGGAGGCGCTGACGATTCTGATCCCGCTGTCTGGTTCGCGTACGTACGCAATCACGCTGGAATATATGGGTGATGTCGCGCTGGATCGCGGAGATTATATTGTTGCGCTTGATACTTTCCTTGAGTTGGAACGACGTGCCACTGCCTTAAATCAATCCGACATGCAAACCATTGCTTTGCGCGGTCAGTCGCATGCTCAATTACATTTGGGGCGACCCGAAGAAGCTTTAGCTGCCGGACTAGCATCGCTGGCGCTGGCGGTCGAGCAGCGTAATGGGTTTAACCAGATTGATGCTTTACGCGTGCTGGCGCAAATACATGCACATCATTCTTTGCCAATATCCGATCCGATTTCTACGCCGACCACAGCACCAACTGCCGCTTTGTATTATCTGAACCGGGCATTGGATGTTGCTGCCACGATTGATGGATATACTGTGCCCGGTAGTTTGCTCGATGAGATTGCGCGCGAGCATGCCAATATCGGCGATACGGCTCAAGCCTATGCTATCGCAGTGAAAGCCATTGCCGCCCGCGAGAAAACTAATAGCGCTGATGCGACTAACCGTGCTGCTGCAATGCAGATCAGTCATCAGACTGAGCGCGCCCACGCCGAGGCGCAATATCATCAAGAACTGGCAATGTCTGAGGCAAAGCGGGCAGAGGCTTTGCAACAAACTAGTCTGACGCTTGAGCGTTTGAGTGCGATTGGTCAGGAAATCACAGCACATTTAGATGCAAACGCAGTTTTTCAAACGCTGTATAAGCATGTTCATGGCTTACTTGATGCGACGCATTTTTCGATATTTTTAATGGAGCCAGATGGCGTTAATTTTAGCTGCGCTTTTGGTATTGAAGACGGGCAGCCGTTGCCAGCGCTGCGCGGCCCAATATCGCATCCAAGTTCCAATGTCGCTAAGTGCGCGCGCGAGCGGGTAGAGGTCATCAGAGAGCAGGCGTCGCAAGGATATAACCCGAATCAGATTCCCGGCACGCGTACTTCCTCTAGCGCCTTATTTTTTCCTTTAACCATAGGGCAGCGTTTGTTAGGTGTAATGTCGATTCAATCACCGCAGACTCAGGCATATGCAGAGCGCGAGCGTTTGATCTTTCGTACTTTGTGCGCGTATGGCGCGATTGCGCTAGAGAATGCGACAGCCTACCGGCAACTAGAGGCAACCTTAAAGACGCTGCGTGATACTCAATCCCAATTGGTCGATAAAAATATTGAACTGGAACATGCTTACCGGGAGCAGCAGCAAGCCAGCCTTACTGATCCGCTGACAGGTTTACGTAACCGGCGCTTTTTGTTGCAGCATATCGATAACGATGTTGCGATGACTTTACGTCGCAACAAAAAGCGTCTGCAACGTGCAGCAGCAGAGATGCCCGCCGATATTGATCTGGTGTTTTTTATGATTGACATCGATCATTTCAAGTTGATCAATGATAAATATGGTCATGCAGCAGGTGATCTGGTTTTAGTGCAGATGCGGGAACGCTTACAAAAAGTGGCACGCGAAACCGATTACATTATTCGTTGGGGCGGTGAAGAGTTTTTGCTGGTAGCGCGCGGCACTGACCGCAGCGAGGCAAAAATAATTGCAGAACGCTTGCGTGCTGCGGTCAGTAGTCTGGCATTTGACTTGGCAGATGGCGTCAAAATCGCAAAGACCTGTTCGGTTGGCTTCGCCTGTTTTCCTTTTTTACCGGAGCATCCTCGACAGTTAAGCTGGTCACAGGTAGTGGAGTTGGCAGATATTGGTTTGTACCACGCCAAACAAAGTGGTCGTGACGCTTGGGTAGGAATGTATGCGACTATGCAATCCAATCCTGAGGGATTATTTCATCGTATAACGCATGATACTGAGCAAGCTTTACGCAGTGGCGAAATGCATGCTGTGAGTAGTGTAAAAAATGCGTTGACGATGAAGACGCTGACCGGATAAAAGGTTGCCATTTTTTTGCGTCAGTAGAAAGGACAAAAAAGCTCAAGACCTTTCACGATAGAGGCATAGAGGAGCAACCAATGCAGAGAAAAGTGCTGATTTTCTCTTTACCTCTTTGGTGAGAGATTTGGATTTTTGTGTAAATTCTATGAATATTTGTATTCATCATTTACAGTCCGATTGTAAGTCCTATTGCCAGTCCCATTGTCGCTAGCAATTTTCGGGTTTGTCGGCAATAATTGATTGCCTTATCAGCAGTCGCGGCTTATCTACATACTTACCCACAATGCAGCAATAGCAAGGACGATGAACACATCCACTTCGCCAGTCAAGCAAACTAATATTAAGCAAACTGCTGTCAAGCTCATTGTCTGTCACGAATGTGACCTGATTTGTCGTGACCTGGAGCTGGTCGTTGGCGAGACGGCTAGTTGTCCTCGTTGCCAGGCCATGCTTTACAGAAATAGCCGCGCTACGTTAGATCAGGCGCTGGCGATTGCGGTGACATCGGCGATTTTGCTGCTGATATTAAATAGCTTTCCGCTACTCACACTCAAGGTGCAGCAAGCCACTAACAATACAACTTTGTTTCATGCCGCTTTATCGATGTGGAACGATGGGATGCACGCGATATCAATCCTGGTTGTCGTCACAACGATGCTGGCTCCGGCCTTGCAAATCATGATGGCTTTGTATGTTTTATATTCATTAAAATTTGGCGATCCAGATAAAGCCGTCGGGGCACCTATGCGGTTTTTACAGAAGCTGCGTCCCTGGAGCATGGTAGAAGTATTTATGCTGGGGTTGCTGGTGTCGCTAGTCAAACTGCAACACATGGCAGATATTATTATTGGCCCTGCCTTGTGGTCATGTGCCGCAATGATCTGTGTGAGTGCGGGACTGACATCTATTCTGACGCCGCGCAATGTATGGGTATGGGCACATCAGCAAAGCACAAGATTGACCTCTGCTGATGAGGTCAAGCATGTCTGAACATGATGTGGCTGGTGCTGTTGGTGCTATTAATGCAGTTGTTGCCGCAGGTGCCGTGCCAGCAGCAAACCTGTTGGGTAAAAACGGTGCCGCGGCTCACCTTGTGAGTTGCGATATCTGCGAAACTTTGTGTTCGACCAAATATGCATCGTTTACGCATTGCCCATGCTGTGGTGCGTCTTTGCATTTGCGTGATAAAGATAGGCTGGCAAAATCTGCGGCTTATCTTTTGGCTGCGGCTATTTTGTATATCCCCGCTAATTTATTGCCTGTCATGCATACCGAAACCATCTTCGGCGGACAAGACGACACTATTATGAGCGGGGTATTATTGTTGCTAGAAACTGGCTCCTGGCCGTTGGCTCTGCTGGTCTTTTTTGCCAGCATCATGGTACCTATGCTGAAGCTATTTTCAATCAGCTTATTATTGCTGACTTGCTGGAGAAAATCGACTTCAAATCCATTACCTCGCACCCAGTTATTTCGACTTATTGAGGCGGTTGGTCGTTGGTCGATGTTGGATGTGTATGTGGTGACTGTGCTGGTTGCGCTGGTGCAGTTTCAGTCGCTTGCCTCGGTGCATCCGGGTGGTGGTGCGTTAGCCTTTGGTGCTGTTGTCGTGTTGACGATGCTGTCGGCGCAAAGCTTTGATTCTCGTTTAATTTGGTCTGCTATAGAAACTTCTCATGAGTGATCCAACATCAGAAAAACCAGATAGCGCAGGTGGTGCAAGTGTTCCCCCAGCGGCTAAGCCAATAGCCAGTCAGCAGGCAGCAAATCCGCAGTCTGGATCTGAGCCTGCAATCACCACAAATTCTGCAGATATCCCCAATGTCAAAGTGAGGCAACTTCGTCGTTTGCCTTCCTTCGTTTGGGCAGTCCCGATTATTGCAGCGCTGATTGGTATTTGGTTAGTCGTACATAGCGTTACCAGTCAGGGGCCAGTGATTACGATTAGCTTTAAATCTGCAGAGGGCTTAGAGGCGGGCAAAACTAAAATTCGCTACAAAGATGTGGATGTAGGCCATGTCACTGCAATTACCTTATCGTCGGATCGCAAGCGCGTGCTGGTATCGGCTCAATTGATCAAAAGTGCCTCCGATATTTTAGCGACCGACACACGTTTCTTTGTAGTCAAACCACGTATCTCCGGTGGCTCAGTATCGGGCTTAAGCACGCTGTTATCCGGTAACTATATTAGTGTTGATGTCGGTGTAGCAGAAGCGACGACGGATGAGTTTGTGGGTCTGGAAGAGCCGCCCCTGGTGACCCGTGACTCTGCCGGTCACGAGTTCGTATTACGTGGGACTCAGACTGGCTCGGTCAATTATGGATCGCCGATTTTTTTCCGGCATATTAACGCCGGACATGTCACCAAATTTACGCTGGATCAAGATGGTAAGGGCGTCACGATCAGAGTATTTATTGATGCACCTTATGATCAATATGTGACCGCAGATACGCGCTTCTGGCATGCCAGCGGGGTGGATATGCAACTCGATGCAAATGGCCTGCGTATCACCACAGAGTCACTGACATCGCTGATCGAAGGTGGCTTGGCCTTCCAGGATCATGATGATGCGCTGCCAGGGGGTAAGCCTGCATTTGAAGGCTCAATTTTCACCTTGTTTGAAGACAGAGAACAAGCGATGCGTGCACCGGATACCAAGGTGCGTAATTTCTTGATGTACTTCCCTGAATCCTTGCGCGGTTTATCAAAAGGTGCACCAGTGGATTTGCGCGGTATTGTCATCGGCGAGGTCAAATCGATGGGCGTAGAGTTTTCCGACAATGGTCGGGTGCCACGCTTCCCAGTCGAGGTTAATATATTCCCAGATCGCCTCAGGTCCAGAGTCAGATCAGGTACTAAACCACCCGATGATGATACCGAGGCAAAAGAGCGCGCTCTGGTCGATCATTTATTGGCCAGCGGTTTGCGTGCCCAATTGCGCAGCGGTAGTTTGCTCACAGGACAACTCTATATCGCGTTGGATTTTTTCCCGGATGCAAAACCCGCCAAAATGGATTGGAGCACCGCATACCCAGTACTGCCAACAGTCGGCGGCGGCTTAGGCGAGATTCAGGATACCGTTGGTCGTATCGCTAAAAAAATCGATAAGCTGCCGATGGAGCAAATGTCTGCTCAGCTCGTACAGGCTTTAGAAAAACTTAACACCACACTAGCCAGTACCGAAAAACTGGTGCGTCGTCTGGATACCGACGTTACGCCAGAACTCACTTCCACCTTAAAAGAAGCGAAGGCAACTCTGGCCAATGCCAATGCAATCTTGGCTGAGGATGCACCTTTGCAGCAAGACGTGCGCGAATCCTTAAAACAAGTCGCCAAATCTGCCCGAGCCTTGGCTAATCTGGCCGATATGTTAGAGCGCCATCCTGACGCGCTGCTCTTTGGCAAACAAAAGGTAAAGCCATGATGAAGAAAAATATGATGAGTAAAATAATGATGGCTGAAGTGTTGGTCAGCAGAACCGTGGCTTCGGTTTTAAATATTCAGGACCGCAAAGCGCAAGCATCAAAAATCATTTTGACGCTTTTTACCCTAGCGCTCACAGCATGTGCCACGCCCTACACCGAGCGTTACTATCAACTTACTTATCCGCTCAATAATACAAGCGGTGCACAGACTGACGACGCTAACGCCGCCAAAATCACCTATGAGTTAATCGTGGCTGATGTGCGTATTCCGGATTCGATCAACAGAAACCAATTGGT
Organism: Undibacterium sp. GrIS 1.2; assembly: GCF_040544435.1. NCBI lineage: Bacteria > Pseudomonadati > Pseudomonadota > Betaproteobacteria > Burkholderiales > Oxalobacteraceae > Undibacterium > Undibacterium sp. GrIS 1.2. The sequence continues at coordinate 32,689 of NZ_JBEONP010000024.1, read as the reverse complement.
CGTGCAAAAATCGGCGACAGAATCGGTCATCTCAGATGATCAGCGTTGGGTCGCATTACTAGACGAGCAGATTGGGCAGGCGGTAGTTGCCAATCTACGAAGCCAGTTGCCTGGGGCGTGGATTGCAAACAGGGTTACTGTCAGCAATACCAGTGCAGCGGGACAAAATTTGCCGCGCTACCATTTGGCTATACAAGTAGCCCAGCTATTGATACAGAGCGGAGATAAGGTGACATTAGAGGCAATCTGGATACTACAGGATGGCAGTAAAAATACACTCAAGCGCGAGCGTACTGTCATCACCGTCCCTGTCAGCGGTGCAGGTTACGACCCGATTGCGCCCGCTGTGTCTGAGTCAGTCCGGCAATTATCCGAGCAAATAGCCAAAGGTATGTTAGCTGCCAGAGCGACTCAATAGCATTGTTGCAGGTATCTCGGTTAAATAAATTCTTTGAGCTGCGTTTACTCGTCTCTATTGAATATACTCCCCATTATTTTTTACTAATCTGCCTTGTAGGGCAGTAATTGATTGGACGATTAAATTATACTAATTGGGAGTATAGGAAATATTTGTATGAATTAAACTCCGTCGAAGGGTGGAAATCATATGTAAACTAGAATACTTATACGTGTCGTCAGGCGTATTTCTAACGTTAGAGCAGACTGCATTCTTCTTCTTCATCCCCTTTAATAACTCGCTTAATACTTCGCTAAAAATAAAATTTGTAGAAGTCATTTTCAGTTCGACGATGCATAAAACACTCTAATGGAATCCGGTCAAATTGAACTGAAATAAAAAGACGATACGTCTTCGTTTAACAATATAGTTGTTAAGTATATTTTTTATCTGCGACTTATCTTGCCTGACCTAAGTTAAGAAGGTTTTTGATGGGTTTGTTCTATCTCTAACTGGAGTAATCTATGCATCGTCGGAATTTTATGAAGTTGAGTGTAATCGCCAGCGCCGCTAGTGTCGCTGATGTCGTTAGTGCTTCTGGCACACTTGCTGCGCCTCCAGCAATAGCGGCTGAAAAAGCTCATAACATCGTTGAAGCCAGCATCGCTGACCTGCAAGCGGCAATGACTGCGGGATCGCTGACATCAAAAAAACTAGTCACTGAATACTTAGCGCGGATCAAAGCCGTCGATAAAGCGGGTCCGACTTTAAACGCAATTATTGAACTCAATCCGGATGCACTAGCCATCGCCGATGTCCTGGATCGTGAGCGCGAAGCTAAAGGGCCGCGCGGCCCTTTGCATGGTATTCCTGTGCTGCTCAAAGACAATATTGCTACTGCCGATAAAATGCAGACCACTGCAGGATCGCTGGCGCTGGTCGGCGCCAAGGCGCCACGCGATGCTTTTTTAGTCGCCAGATTGCGTGAAGCCGGTGCAGTAATTCTCGGTAAAACTAATCTGAGTGAATGGGCAAATATGCGGTCTACCCGTTCCACCTCTGGCTGGAGCGCACGCGGTGGTTTGACCAAAAACCCGTATGCATTAGACCGTAATACCAGTGGCTCCAGCTCTGGCTCCGGTGCGGCAGTTGCCGCTAGCCTTGTCGCTATTGCAGTAGGTACAGAGACAGACGGATCGATCACTTCACCAGCATCGATTTGTGGACTGGTCGGTATCAAACCAACTCTGGGGCTGATCAGTCGTGATGGCATTGTCCCTATCGCCCATTCGCAAGATACCGCCGGACCAATGACACGCTCAGTCAGCGATGCCGCGTTAATGTTAACCGCCATGACCGGCGTCGATACGCATGATGCTGCGACGGCAGCTAGTACCGGCAAGGCAGTTGACTACGCAAAATATCTGAATGCAGATGGTTTAAAAGGCGCACGTATCGGCGTCGCGCGTAATGCGATGGGTGGCAATATGCGCCTACAGCCAATTGTTGATGCAGCTTTGGCGGTAATGAAAGCCAAAGGTGCCATTCTGATCGATGTTGAAGTACCTAATATGAGTAAATATGGTGATTCAGAATTAGAGGTTTTACTGTACGAACTGAAAACCGATCTAAATAAATATTTGGCAGAATTTGGTGTTGGTGCTCCGGTCAAAACCTTAAAAGATGTGATCGCGTTTAATGAGCAACATCGTGATAAGGAGATGCCTTATTTTGATCAGGAACTGTTGATCCGTGCAGAAGCCAAAGCCGGACTGGACAGCAAAGAGTATCTCGATGCCTTAGAAAATAATCATCGATATTCACGCCAAGAGGGTATCGATAAAGTCATGAACGAGAACAAACTAGACGCACTATTTGCCCTGACAGGCGGCCCGGCATGGTTGACCGATTATATTAATGGCGATCATTCTGGCGACAGCTTCTCATCACCGGCAGCGGTTGCTGGGTATCCGCACATTACGGTGCCTGCTGGATTTTTTAATGGTTTGCCGATTGGAGTGTCGTTTGTCGCGGGCGCCTATGCAGAACCAACTCTGATTAAACTAGCCTACGCGTTTGAGCAAGCGACCAAGCATCGCCGCGCACCTGCGTATTTAAAATATATCGCATAGAGTTATCGCAAATAGTGATTGGCAAGCTGGAGCTAATAATCAAATGAAATCACATGAAAGAATGGTTGATAAATGAGTGAAGTCCCCGCACTAGAGTGCCGCGCCCTGAAGAAAAGTTATGCCGATGGGCGTGTGGTGTTATCTGGTTTGGATTTCACACTACAGGCGGGGGAGTACATTGCAATCATGGGCGAATCCGGCGTCGGCAAATCAACTTTGCTGAATATGATTGCAGGACTGGATACGCCGGATTCTGGCAGTGTTCTGATTGATGGCGCGATCATGTCGCAACTGACGGATGACGAAGCGACCCGCCTGCGTCGCCAAAAACTGGGATTTATTTTTCAGGCTTTTCATGTCTTACCCCACTTAACTTTGATGCAAAACATTAGCTTGCCACTCTTGTTGAATGGCGAGTCACCTGCGCGTGCGACACAGATGCTCAAAGCGGTTGGTCTGGATGGACGGGGGAGTGATTTCCCTCGTCAATTGTCCGGAGGAGAGCTACAGCGTGTCGCCATTGCCCGCGCACTGGTGCATCGACCTACATTGGTCATGGCTGATGAACCGACCGGCAATCTGGACCCGACCACGGCGCAAGGTATCTTAAAATTATTGCGTGATGAAATTAAAGCCAATGGCGCGTCCGCCATCATGGTGACCCATTCCATGGCAGCGGCATCGACGGCAGATCGGATTTTAATACTGACTAATGAGGGACTGCATCCGCTTGCCCCGATAGCAGATCACTCTGTTGCGCGCCTCCATGCTGAGTAATTTACATAGCCAGTTAATGAAATGGCTGGTGTTTGGCGAATGGCGAGCACATCCAGTGCGAGCGATCGCTGCCATCGCTGCGATTGCCCTTGGCGTTGCCTTGGGTTTTGCCATTGACCTGATTAACGGTGCTGCATTAAATGAATTTTCTGCGGCAGCCAAAAGCTTGACAGGGCAATCTGATTTGCAAGTACGTGGCACCCAAAGCTTGTTTGATGAGTCGGTTTATCCTTTGCTTGCCGAGCACCAAGGGGTAACTCTGGCGAATCCTGTTTTGGAAATTGATGCAACGGTGCCGGGACAGCGCAGTGCCCTGAAAATACTTGGGATTGATGTTTTTCAGGCGATGGAATTGGCCCCGGATTTAATCGGAGTACCGCAGAGTGACCGTCCGTTTGATACCTTGTCTGATGATGCCATCTTTTTATCACCCGCCGCGCAAGAATGGCTGATGGTGAAGCTAGGAGACAAATTGCGCTTGCAAAACGGTACAGAGATCGTACAACTGCGCGTTGCTGGTGGCATTGTCAGGGCCCGTCCCGGGCAAAGGATTGCCGTCATGGATATCGCTACGGCGCAATGGCGCTTTGGTCGACTTGGTAAGCTGTCGCGGATTGATTTAAAGCTGGACAGCGGCATCTCCCGTGATGCTTTTCGTCGCAGCTTATCTAAAGAATTTGCGAATGAATCGACGAACGAATTTACGAATAAACTTAATAAGCACTTATTGATCACAGAGAGTGCAGATCAGGAGGCGCGCAGTGCCAATATGTCACGTGCATATCGCGTTAATTTGAACGTGCTTGCTTTGGTCGCCTTATTCACCGGCGCATTTTTGATTTTTTCAACACAGGCTTTGTCGGTACTGCGCCGGCGTTCTCAGTTTGCATTGTTGCGTGTGATTGGAATGACGCGGTCTTTGTTGCTGCGCCAAATTTTGTTAGAGGGCGGAGTGCTTGGGGCGCTCGGGTCTTTGGTGGGACTGGCTTCCGGATATGGCATGGCCGCACTGGCGCTACGTTTTTTTGGTGGCGATTTGGGTGGCGGTTATTTTCCCGGCATCCGCCCCAGTGTGCAGTTTGATTTGACGTCTGCTGCCGTTTTCTTTTTACTCGGTACGGGGATTGCGTTGCTAGGAAGTTTGGCGCCCGCCTTAGAAGCGGCTCGCGCGCAGCCGGGACCTGCATTAAAGTCCGGCAGTGAGGATGTTGCGATGACGCGCTTCGCATCGCCTTGGCCGGCGATGATATGTCTGGCTTTGGGTGGTGTGCTGACGCAATTGCCGCCTGTATTCGAATTGCCGGTATTTGGTTATCTGGCGGTCGCTTTATTGCTTATCGGCGGTATTGGATTAATGCCTCGCTGTTCCGCAGTGGTATTCACGTTTCTCCTGAATTTTCTACAAAGCCGTGCTGCTTTGCTGAGAAAAAATCAGGTCATGTTGCTGGTTCTTGCTCGCCTAGCCAACACGCCAAATCAAGCCTCGATTGCACTGGGAGGTGTGTTGTCGAGTTTCAGTCTGATGGTGGCGATGGCGATTATGGTGTCGAGCTTTAGGGTGTCGGTCGATGATTGGCTGGCGCAAATATTGTCTGCCAATTTATATGTGCGCACAGCGTCTAACGGTGAAACTGCAGCAATGAACCCAGCACAACAAAACATGATCAGCACATTGGCAGGTATAAAGCGCGCAGAGTTTTTGCGCACAACTCCCTTGACGCTAGATATAACACGGCCACCCGTCATCATGATCGCCCGCACGATTGATGCCACAGATCCCGGGCGCACCCTGCCGCTGACTGAGGATGTGATGGATGCGACTAAGATCGCAGCAGAGACCATGCCGGTCTGGGTGTCGGAAGCGATGCTGGATTTGTACGGATATCGTGTCGGGCAACGTATCAATTTGCCTGTCGGTACAGGCGTGCATCCATTTACAGTAGCAGGCGTGTGGCGTGACTATGCGAGGCAATCTGGCTCGATACAAATTCGCTTATCAGATTATCAGCGGTTGACGGCAGACCTTACTGTGACAGATGCCGCGCTATTTTTTAATCCTGATATCAGTACGGTGTCCGTTATTAAACAGGTGAGGGCGCTACCATTTGGGAATACGGTCGAGTTCGCTGATCCTGGAGAAATACGCGCAATCAGTCTTAAAATTTTTGATCGTAGTTTTGCTGTGACATATTTATTAGAGATCGTTGCGATGATGATCGGTTTGTTCGGTGTGGCGGCAACATTCTCGGCGCAAACACTGGCGCGCAGCAAAGAGTTTGGCATGCTGCGTCATGTTGGGGTGACGCGCTCACAGATATTACAAATACTGGGTGCAGAGGGAAGTCTGCTGACAGGATTGGGGATTATGGTGGGCTTCGTACTCGGTTGGATTATTAGTCTGGTGCTGATTTTTATTGTTAATCCTCAGTCATTTCATTGGAGTATGCAAATGCATATTCCGTGGTTGATGCTGGCATCGGTCGCCGTTTTATTATTGTTATCGTCTGCCGCGACGGCGATGTTGTCAGGTGCGCGCGCTGTGGCCGGTGATTCGGTGCGGGCGGTGAGGGAGGATTGGTAATGTGGAATCAAAAGAAAAGGAATCATAGCGCTGCTTCGTATTTTTCCATTATTTTTTGCTTGTTATTGGCGATGGTTGGGACTGCCACTCAGGCAGCTTCACCTGATTTCAGTGCAGTGCAAGCTGGTAAATCGCTACAATTCCCCACCGACTTTGGTGCCCATCCCACGTTTCGTACTGAATGGTGGTACGTCACTGGCTGGCTAGACACACCGGATCATCAGGCGATCGGTTTTCAGATTACCTTCTTCCGTTCAGCAACCGATCACGACCGGAACAACCCCAGCGCGTTTGCACCATCGCAGCTAGTGATTGCGCATGCCGCGCTCTCTGATCCTAAGCTTGGACATCTGTTACATGATCAAAAAAGCGCTCGCTCCGGTTTTGGTCTTGCGTATGCCAAAGTAGGGAATACGGATGTGAAATTGAGTGATTGGCATTTGCTGCGAAACGCTGATGGTAGTTATCAGGCGCAAGTGCGTACGCGTGACTTCTCACTACAGTTACAGCTCACACCAACACAGCCACTCTTGCTACAAGGCGAGGCTGGTTACTCCCGTAAGGGACCAAAACCAGAGCAAGCAAGCTATTACTATAGTGAACCTCAACTGCAAGTGTCAGGTAAGCTGATGCGGCCAAATAGCTCTTCTGCTGTGTCTGAAAGTGCCGCCAAGTTGGGATCCCCTAACATGAAGGTGCAGGGCAAAGCCTGGCTAGATCACGAATGGTCTACCAGCGTGCTGGATGCGCAAGCCACAGGCTGGGATTGGCTCGGCGCCAATCTGGATAATGGTGACGTGCTGATGGCGTTTCAAATCCGTAATCAACGCGGTGAGACTGTCTGGTCGCATGCAACGCTGCGCGATAAATCCGGCCAAGCTACACAATTTTTGCCAGAGCAAATTCGCTTCCAACCTGTGCGTACATGGCGCTCACCTCGCACTAATGCAACTTATCCGGTTGCCACCACGATCTCTACTGCAAATACGCAGTGGCAAATCACGCCTCTACAAGACGATCAGGAATTAGATTCGCGTCGCTCAACTGGGGCCTTGTATTGGGAAGGCGCTGTTACGATCCAGAGAGACGGCAAGCGCGTCGGTCAAGGGTATCTGGAGATGACGGGTTATGTTAAACCGATGAAGTTATAGTGAGACATAGTTAATGGTAAATTAAATATACTCTCTATTAGTATAAATTACTGTCCATATAATCATTGGGTAGGAGGACATATTTATTAAAAATAAGGGGGAGTATATTGATTTCAATGCATTTATTTCATTATTTTTACTGAAAATACCGTCACTGCGAGTTAATTTAGATCAGCTCCGCTTACGTTCAACATCCGCTCAACATCTGCTCTAAGCAAACTCAAGGTCTGTTCGATTCGGCATCCCGAGCACCATCCCATCCACCACCTAAAGCCTTAATCAGATACACCGATGTCAGCATTTGCTGACCGTTGATTTGTACTGCCTGACGTTGATTGTTGAGCAGAGTTTGCTGCGCTGTTATGACGTTTAAATAGGTATCCAGGCCGCCTGTGTAGCGATCATTGGCGAGATCTAGTACGCGTTGCGAGCTGCGCACGCTGGCGTTTGCTTGTTTGCCGGCGTCGTTTAGGATGCTTAATCCGGTCATGCCATCTTCAACCTCTTGCATGGCAACCAGTACGCTTTGGCGATAACTGGCGACCGAGGCGGTGTAGAACGCTTCGCTGACTTTAACCGTCGCGTTAGTTTTGCCTGCATCAAACAGAGTTTGTGTCAGTGCTGTGCCTAATGACCATAACAAGCTAGGTGCGTTAAATAAATTACTGATCTGGTTAGCATCCCAACCGCCGTTGGTTTGTAGCAGCAGGGTAGGGAAATAGGCAGACCGGGCGACGCCGATATTGGCATTGGCAGCAGCAACGGCACGCTCGCTTGCGGCGATGTCAGGGCGTCGTTGCAATACGTCAGAAGGCAAGCCTACCGGCATTGCGGGCGGCAGTATTGTAATCATCGCCGGCGCTAACTTAAAATTAGGTGCTGGCGTGCCAGTCATTGTGGCTAAGGCATGTTCATATTGTGCGCGACGGTTCTGCAATAAACTGAGCTGCGTTTTACTCGCGTCAAGCAAGGCCTGCTGTTGTGCCAGATCGAGGCCGGAGGCAACGCCTAATTCATGCCGTGCATCGATGAAATTCAGTGCTTTTTCCTGTAGCTTCACACCTTGGCTGAGCACATCAATCTCGGAATCTAGTGCGCGCAGATTAAAGTAATCTGCAGCGAGTTCTGAGGTCAGCACTAAGCGTATATTTTCAAAATCGGCTGCCGCTTGCTCAGAACTTGCCCGTGCGCTGGCCACGGTGTTGCGGACACGACCAAATAAGTCTGCCTCATAATTCACCGCGAATCCGAGCTGAAAATTATTTTGTACTGTCGATTGGTTTGCCGTGTTGTAGGACGCGAGCGGGCGGTCGGCCGAGGTTTTTTGGCGCGCAGCACCAGCTTGTAATCCGACTTGCGGAAATAAGCCCGCAGCGCTGACGCTGACCTGGGCACGTACCTGTTCCAGACGCGCAACCGCTACTTGTAATGTTTGATTTTGGGTGATCGCTTGTTGTTCTAGCTGATTAAGTTGTGGGTCCTGAAATATCACCCACCACTGTCCCTTTGGTATGTGATCGGCTGGAGTGCCTTGTACAAATGGTGCGGTGGATTGCCATGCAGCCGGCATCACGACTTCTGGTTTTTTATAGTTCGGTGCGCTGGAGCAGCCAGCTAACAATGCTAATGAAGCGACGAGGCTAGCCGGTGCCAGTGTTGTAGCCAATGACGTTGCCAATGTCCGAGAAAGACGAGTGGACTTCATGAGCCGGCCTTCTTCGTTGGGACATCACTATTGCTCTGTTTTTCAGCCGTTTTTTCCGCCACCTTTGCAGGCATCACAGTAACTGCGTCATTCTCAGCCAGCGAGTCTGCTGGATTGAGTATGAGTTTGTCAGACAAGCTGATGCCATCTAAAATTTCCAGCGCATTACCCAGATCATGTCCTATGCTGACAGTCCGCAGCTTGACATGACTTTGCGCATCTACGACGGCAATTTGGGTGCCTTCAGGACGAAACAAAATCACGTTAGACGGAACAATCATGGCATTGGAAGTGCCGCTGACGGGCAACACAACCTGTACGTATGAGCCTGCTAATAATTTGCCGTCTTTATTGTTTAAGTTAATTTCCATCTGCATGGTGCGGGTTGCTGCATCGATCGCACCGGCTGTGCGTGCGACCGTACCCTGGAAGGTCTGACCCGACATCTCACTCTGAGTCACTTTGACCGTGTCGCCAGCCTTGATCCGTTGCGCATATGCTTGTGGCACATAGACATACACACGCAAGGTATCGACCTGCGCCAGCGTGAACAGGGCGCGTCCTGCACCGCCGTTGCCGGCATCAATCAAATCGCCGATTTCTACATTACGCCGTGTTACCACACCAGAAAACGGCGCGGTAATTTTTTTAAATTTCTCCAATTTTTGCAAGCGACGGACGTTGGCCTCGGCAGATGCAAAATTCGCTTGTGCCTGTGTAAAGGCGCTGGAACGTTCGTTCAATTCCTGTTGGGTTACGGCGTCTTTTTTACGTAATGCTTCCCAGCGTTCAGCGGACGATTTGGCAAGTTCTAAACTGGATGCGGCTTGCTGGCGGGCGGCGATGGCTTGTGCTAATTGCTGATCAATTTCTGGTGTGTCAATCTCTGCCAGCACTTCTCCTTTATTGACTTTACTGCCGATGTCTTTATTCCAGCGCAATACATAGCCGGTGCTACGCGCATAAATAGGCGATTCGATTATGCCTTGTAGCGTGCCAGGCAAGGTTAAGGCGTCGGTATTTCCAGACGCTTTGGCGTTCACCGTAGTGACATAGATTTTGGCGTGCTCTGCGGTTGATTCTGCCAGTGCGTTAGTTTGAATAACGCGTAAGCCCATGGTGATGATGGCACCCACTACCAGCAGCGCTAACGTCGAGGCGCCGATCAATTTAGCTCGTTTCAAAATAGGGCCTCGGTGGTGATGTGGATGCGCGTGTGCATGAGGGTTGGAATGTTGCTCAGCATTTGCCTCATGGCTTTGCGCGCTATGTATACCAAGGACGGCGTGGCGTTGATCGGACATATCAGGACTTTCCTTCTTCTACAACAGGCGATGATGGAGGTACGGGGGAAGTATTATTTGTGGCAGCAGTAGCTTGTTTGCGATGCTCAAGGTAGCGATGGATACTGGCAAAGACGATCGGAACAAAAAATAAAGTAGATACCGTAGCGAACAGCAAACCGCCGATTACTGCGCGACCAAGCGGGGCATTTTGTTCTGCCCCTTCACCCAGACCGATTGCCATCGGGATCATACCGATAATCATTGCCAGCGCAGTCATCAACACAGGTCTGATGCGAGTAGCTCCGGCTTCCAATGCGGCTGACAGCGGCGGCAATCCGTCGTTGAGGCGCTGACGAGCAAACGAGACCATCAAAATACTATTAGCGGTGGCGACGCCCATGGTCATAATCGCGCCAGTCAAGGCGGGAACGTTCAGTGTAGTTCCCGTTAAAAATAACATCCAGACGATGCCAGCCAAGGCAGCAGGCAATGCCGTAATGATGATAAAGGCGTCCACCCAAGATTGGAAATTGACCACGATCAGCAAATACACCAAAACAATCGCCATCAGCAAACCAATACCCAGACCGATGAAAGAGGACTTCATTGTTTGTACCTGTCCACGGATATCAATCCGGGTACCACGTGGCAATGTTGGTCGTAAGTCGTTCACCAGTTTTTCTACTTGATTAGATACACCGCCCAGATCACGGCCTTCTACGCTGACATATAAGTCAATCACAGGTGTGATGTTGTAATGCGAGACTACCGCCATTTGTTGCGCTGGTTTTACGCTCAACAGATTGCTCAGAATTTGCGAGGGGACGATGCCATCGCCCGCTGTATTCGCAACCGAACTGGAGCGCACAGGCGTGCGCAATAAGGCATTTAAATCACTGACCTGATGCTGTGGCGTTTGCACAGCGATGCTATACACAATGCCATTCACCGGATTAAGCCAGAAAGCAGGCGCAGTCTGAAAGCTGCCCGACAAAGACACCAGCAAGTTCTGTGCGACATCAACCGGATTTAAACCTAGCTGTTTGATCTGGCTACGATCCACATTTAAGGCTAAGGTAGGCTGATCCATCCTTTGCTGGATATGTACATCCACTGCACCAGGTATCTGTTTAATTTGTTTCATCAGATCACTGGCGTAGCGGTAATTGGACGGAAGATTATTGCCAGCGATCTGGATATCCATGGCTGCCGGTAAGCCGAAGTTCAGAATCTGCGTCACGATATCGGCCGGTTGGAAGAAAAATTCTACCCCTGGGAAACGCTTTGGCAGTTCACGACGCAGCCGCTCAACATAGGTCGCGGTAGGACGGTGATCTTCGTCCAGTGAGATCAGAATCTCGCCATCCAGCGTGCCTATCGTGCCTGCATTGCTGTAGGACAGGTTAATGCCGCTATACGGTAAGCCAAGATTGTCGAGCACGGTACCGATTTCTTCTTTTGGGATCATCTCGCGGATGACTTTTTCCACTTCATCGGCAATACGGGCCGTCTCTTCAATACGGGTACCTGTCGGCGCACGCATATGGAGACGTATCTGACCAGAATCGACGCTAGGAAAGAAATCTCTTCCCAAGCCAAATACCAAACCTAAAGACAAAATACAAAAGCCGAGGAACATGCCGCCAAACATTTTTCTATGCGTGAGTAGCGTAGATAAAATAATGATGTAGCCACCACGGAATTTTTCAAATGCGGCGTCAAATTTGCGATAGACCCGTTGCAGTAAGCTTGGCTTTGCTGATGGATCTCTATGCGAATGATCCATCATCAGCATGACCATGGTCGGTACCAGAGTACGTGATAAGACATAGGATGCCAGCATCGCAAAAACCACAGCTTCTGCCAAAGGCACAAATAAATAGCGTGCAACACCAGTTAGGAAAAACATTGGCAAAAACACGATACAAATACACAGCGTAGAAACCAGCGCAGGGATGGCGATTTCACCGGCACCGTCCAGTATCGCTTTATGCAAATCAGAGCCTTGATGTAAGTGTCGCTCGATGTTTTCTATCGTCACTGTTGCGTCATCCACCAGTATGCCGACTGCCAGCGCTAACCCGCCCAGAGTCATAATATTGATGGTTTCTCCCAGCGCATACAGCGCCAGTATCGATGCCAGAATGGACAGAGGAATTGAGACGGCAATGATGCAAGTGCTGCGCCAGTTACCCAAAAATAGCAAAATCATGGCAGCGGTCAATACCGCAGCGATCAGCGCCTCGTGGATGACGCCGGTAATAGCGGCTTTAACAAAGACAGATTGGTCAAACAGTTGGGTGATCTTTAATTCTTTAGGCAGGGTTTGTAAGGTGGTAGGCAAGATATTGCGCAGATTATTGACGATGTCGAGTGTTGACGAGCCACCGTTCTTGAGCACCGATAGCAGCACACCACGCTCGCCATTCTGCCGGACAATATTGGTTTGGGGCGAGAAGCCATCGCGTACGCGTGCGACTTCTGACAGATAAGTCATGGTGCCGTTTTTATTCAATACCGGAATATTGTTCAACCCGGCAATCGTATCCGGTGATCCGTTCATGTTGACGTTGAATTCAGTCGCGCCGATTTTAGCGGTACCGGAAGGCAGCGCCAGATTTTGCGCATTCACGGCATTCACTACATCTGTTGGTGTCAGTCCCTTTGCTAGCAGCGCTTGCGTGTCTAAATCTACTGAAACAAGCCGGGATTTGCCGCCAAAAGGGAAGGGCACCGCGGCGCCCGGAATAGTGATTAATTGTGGACGTAAAAAATTGACGGCAGTATCAAACAGCGATTGCTCATTCATCGTCGCACTCGATAACCCAAGCTGAATGACAGGGATGCTGGATGCCGAATATTTAATCACCAGCGGCGGTGTAATACCTGCCGGTAGCTGGCGTAATTGCGCCTGTTCGATAGAGACTACTTGTGCAATCGCCGTCTGGATATTGGCATTGGGCTGGAAAAAAATCTTGATGATGGAAATGCCAGCCAGCGATTGGGACTCGATATGTTCAATATCGTTGACCGTAGTTGTCAGACTGCGCTCATTGACAGCGGCGATGCGCTGCCCCATTTCTTGCGCAGACAGGCCGTTGTAGTTCCAGATAATACTGACGACGGGGATATTAATTTCCGGAAAAATATCGGTCGCCATCTTGGTCAGCACCAGTGGCGTCGATAATAAAATCAATAGCGCCATCACGATAAACGTGTAAGGCCTTCGCAATGCAATTTGAACGATCCACATCTTAAATCGACTTCCCTAGGACATACTCGGTTTGATCAGGCTTAACAATAATGGCAATCATCATCACCGCAGTGATGGCTAAAAATTTGCAGCGGAGTTTACAGCGATGGTGGTGCAAAAAACAGCGTTTAAATTACTCAGGTGTGGTTACTGCGTCGAGCGATGAAAAGTGTAAATGAATTCGCTTACTAGCGTCTAAATCTGACCCGTAAAGTTGTTACCTAAAATGCGTAATTTCTGCAGCAAATGCGTGCAAGTACAGACAAAGCTAAGGCGCTTGATTAAGCATTATTTTTGTGAATTTTATAAGACTTAAGTCGCACGGAATAAATATACTCCCCATTAATTTAATGAAAATAGCCTTATTGTCCAAATAATATATGGACAATCTATATATACATACTGGGAGTATATTTATTTAATAGATTGTGCAGTTTAGTAAGCTTTAAGCCAAAAATCGTCGTGAGCATAGATAATTTTTACTGCTACGGTGTGCCTTGCGTTTTTGTAACGAAATGTTTTGCAACGCACAAATTAGCTATTTGTATCGTTTCTGACTCCGCCTGTGGCAATAACCAAAGTAGGTATTAGTTTGGAATAATCTCAAGTAACTTCGTGACCAAAAAATCAAAGCATGTTTTGTAGCGTGCATTGAGTTTCAAATCCTCATGCATCACAATCCAGGTCGGAAATTCTATGCAGAAATCGGCAGGCAAAATGTGAACCAGATTTTCATCACGTTTTGCCAGTAAGTCCTGGCAAATTCCTATGCCAAATCCAGCGCGTATTGCCGCTAATTGAGCGACGCCGCTATCGACCCGCAAGCTGAAATGCTCTCGCCGGAGAAAAGGATATGCCTCTTGGAATGCCCGCATGTAGGGCATCACGCTATCAAAACCGATCAAACTGTGATTAGATAAATCGCTAATTTCGATGGGTATGTTGTGTTTGTTCAGATAATTTTGATGGGCGTACAAGCCTAATTTGACAACACCAATACGCCTGCTTACCAATACTTCCTGGGTCGGCTTTGCCATTCGTATAGCGATGTCTGCATCCCGATTTAGTAAGTCCTGATTCAGGTCAGATAGTACGAGTTCTATTTCTAAACCAGGATGAAGCTGCCGTAATTCTGCAAGTATGGGCGGCAAGACTTCAATACCGATGACAATCGATGACGTGATGCGCACCGCACCCCGAACTTCTTTCGCCTCTGCAGAAATGGCTCGCTCTAGGGCTGCGGTCGTTGTTTTCAGATTCTCTGCATAAGGACGTAGTGCAAGTGCGCTGACTGTCGGCGTCAATCCGTTTTGAGAGCGGGTAAATAAAGTGACACCGAGCGCTTTCTCCAGCGCTTCAATCTGTCTTCCTATCGTCGGCTGGGTCAAGCCCAATGCCCGTGCCGCACTAGAGAGTGACCCCTCTTCTAACACCGCAAGAGCTGCTTTGTAATGATCCCAATTGATGTGATTTTTATCCATACAAAAATGTATATCAGGTACACGTATTTCGTCAATTGTATTTAACTCGCTTAAAGGCCAAAATTCAAACGTCACTTACATTTAACAAAAGGAAATCAAATGACTTCAGTAAAAAAAGCTCTGGTACTCGGTGCAACCGGCGGAATCGGCGGCGAAGTTGCCAGACTCCTCGTCAAGCGAGGATGGGAAGTTACAGGACTGGTCAGAAATATTCACAGTGTCTCTCTGGGACAGGACGGAATTTTCTGGGTAGCGGGAGATGCAATGAATTCGCTTGACGTCCTCAATGCCGCAACTGGAGCGAGCTTAATTGTGCATGCGGTGAATCCACCTGGCTACCGCGATTGGGATAAATTGGTGTTACCGATGATTGACAACACCATTGCCGCGGCTAAGCAAACCGGGGCGCGCATTTTATTGCCTGGGACGGTATATAACTACGCGCCAGACATCAACTTTGATGTAGATGAAAACTCTGCCCAATTACCTGTTACCAAAAAAGGAAAAATTCGGGTCGAGTTAGAAAATCGTCTGCGTATGGCCTCACTTCAGGGAGTGAAATCATTAATCGTCAGGGCCGGAGATTTTTTCGGACCTCGAACACTGAGCAGCTGGTTCTCACAAGCATTGGTCGTTCCTGGGCGAAAAATTGAGTCTATTCAGTATCCAAGCAAAATGGGAACAGGGCATCAATGGGCTTATTTGCCCGATGTCGCGGAAACCATGGTCGGACTTATTGAGAGCAGCGAAAAGTTAAAAATCTTTGATGTATTTCATATGAATGGTCACTGGGACCAAGACGGTACCGAAATTGTTGATTCCATCCGCAGAGTCGTTGGAAACCCGGCGATTAAGATCAAAAGTTTTCCTTGGTATCTGATGCCTTTAATCGCATTTTTTAGTCCTACGGTGAAAGAAATGCTGGAGCTTCGCTATTTGTGGACGTCGCCATTAAAAATGAGCAACGCGAAATTAATTGAGGTGCTTGGTCAAGAGCCAAATACGCCTTTGGACATCGCAATCAACGCAAGCTTAAAAGGATTGCGTTGCATTTAATGAGTGACTTGACACTTTAAGGAGTAAAAAATGAGCATTATATATTTAAACCAAAATGGGGGAATGCATCGCCATCGCATATTTGGGCAACGAGAAAAATGCGATCAGTCACAATTTTGTGACTCCTTCAAACAGATGTATGGAAAATTAGTTAGGGTATTTCATGAACAAAATAAGTCGATGGAGCGTTTTCTATTGATCCCGACGGTCTGGCTACAAAAAATGGGTATTGTTGAAGTATTGTTTTCAGCCGGAGGACTCGGTTCTATTTGTGTAAATATGGCTCTGATACTGATGTCGAAGTATTTCTTCAGACTAAAATCGAGAATGAGTCTGCTGATGTTTGTCGGGGCTTAAGAGAAAAAATAATCGTCATGCTCTGAGTTTGCATCAGGTCCGGTTATTTAATCCTTTGTTTCTCCAGCTTGCGTGCCAGCGTGCGTCTATGCATGCCTAGTCTTCGAGCTGTTTCTGAAATATTAAAGTCGGTTTCTGCCAGAACTTCGTGAATCCTTTCCCACTCCAGATTTTTGATGGAGGTGGAGCGGTTTGTAATTTCTACCTCCGCTGTGCCGGCGATATGCCCGAAGGCAGCTTCAATATCATCTGTGTTGGAGGGTTTAGAGAGGTACTGGCATGCCCCAAGTTTGACTGCTTCTACCGCAGTCGCAATACTAGCAAAGCCGGTCAATACCACAATCAACATCTGTGGATTATGGTGACGAAGAAGCTGCACGCATGCAAGGCCGGATGAGTGGCCGTTTAACTTCAGATCAACGACGGCATAGGCGGGAGAATGATCTGATAGTAATTTCTCAGCATCCTCCATACTGGTCGCGTGCAAAACAGTGTAACCACGTCGCTCAAACGAGCGGCTTAGTGTGCGGGCAAAAGCAGTATCGTCTTCGATAATGAGTAACAGACGACTCTCTGACATAGTGAATAAATTCCTGAGGTTAAATCTCGGTTAAAGCATGATCGCGGCAAGTGGCAATGTTAATTGTACGACGGCTCCGCCCTCGTCGCGATTAGATGCCGTGACATGACCACCTAGTTTGCGTGCCACATTGATGACAAAAAATAGCCCTAGTCCGCTACCCGGACGACCTTTGGTCGATTGATAAGGTTCACCGATGCGTGACAAGATGGTGGGGTCGAAACCATGCCCGCTATCTGCGACCGTAAATATTAGTGCATCGTTTTCACGCCTGACTTCCATGCGCAGCCAGTCTGGGGAGGCTTCTAAGGCATTGTCGAGTACATTACAGACCATTTGCTTGAGAGCGGTGTCAAAGACGATAGGAATATCCTCTTCAATCTGATTGTCAAAACCAAACGAGACTATTGGTCTGGTCGAGATAAATTCTCTGGTGAGATCGTTTAAAAAAGTATTGATCGTGGTTTTGACTGCGGACTCACCACGTGCTTCTCCGGCCGATAGCAAGATGCCGCTGACGATACTTTTACAGCGTTGTAGTTGTGTTTCCATCTCGCTGATTTCTTCCAGCAGTTCTGCGTTATTACTGAATTCTGGCATCCGTCGCCAGTCTCCCAATATGACGGAGAGTGTCGCCAGTGGCGTACCTAATTCATGCGCGGCACCAGAGGCGAGCAGACCCATGCGTACAATATGATCTTCCTCGACTGCCCGTTGGCGCAGATCGGCGAGCTGGGCATCACGTGCGCGCAGATTGTGACCAATCCTGGTAATGAAAAAAACCAGCAGGGCGGCATTCAGCATAAAACAAATAATCAAGCCACCGAC
Source organism: Undibacterium sp. GrIS 1.2 (assembly GCF_040544435.1). Taxonomy (NCBI): domain Bacteria; kingdom Pseudomonadati; phylum Pseudomonadota; class Betaproteobacteria; order Burkholderiales; family Oxalobacteraceae; genus Undibacterium; species Undibacterium sp. GrIS 1.2. The sequence continues at coordinate 15,105 of NZ_JBEONP010000024.1, read as the reverse complement.
ATACAAGTGCGATAGCCCGCCGTTTTCAGCGGGCGGCAAAGTTAATGGCTCAGAAAACAGTGATAATCCGGCCAGACAGGCACTGGTGAAGATAACGATGATCCAGGTTGACCAGGCTTCTAGCAACACGGCACTTAAAATGACTTGTAACAGATAAAGGAAGGCAAAGGGATTAGAGGTGCCGCCACCAAAATAGAGCTGCGCCGTCAGACTAAACACATCGATGAGTAATGCAAAAACCAGTTCGCCATTCGTCACATACACGCGCTCATGCCAGCGCAAATGACTGGCAATATTGAAAGCGATTAAGCATACAAGCACAACCAGCATTTTGACTAAGGGCAAATGGATGCCAAAGCCAAGCATCACTATCAAAATGGTTGATAGTTGCCCAAATACGGCAATCCAGCGCAGCTGGATAAGCTGCAGCATATTCTTGTGTCCAGCGGAGTTTTTGTACTCGATGGCGATGGCGGATTGTTCTGCCAGTGTTTTAGTCGCTGACTTCGTTACCGACTTAGCTGCGGTCTCTTGTTCAGTTTTTTGAGGGACGATCTTTTTTACCATGCTCACTATGTCCGCTTATTCTGATTATTCTGGAATGTTTGCAGATCTTAAATCATATTTAAAATTAAGTGCTGAAGCTCCTGGCGGACTAGGGTCTATGCTGACGAGGCTGATATTTTCTATCTCTGATGACATAAAACCAGGCAGCTCCCGTCATGATTGCGAGTAAGAACCAGACCACAGCATAAACTAAATGGTTGTTATGGAAGTTGATCACGGTCAAGCCTGCGACTGGGTAATTTCTTGAGTCCTCATCACGCTGGGTATTCAGTTTATCTTGTGATGACGTATTGGGGGCATTAGTACCAGCGTCGGCATCGATAAAAAAAGGAGCTACCTGTGTCAGAGCATTTGCAGCTGCAATTGCCTGCACATCACGTGAATACCAGCGATTACCAGCAGGGTCATTTTTTCTTAAAAAACCTCCGCCCGGTTCGGTCATACGCATTAACCCGCTGACATTGATCGTGCTAGGGCTAGTCAAATCGGAGTGATCTTTTTGGGGTAATGTCCGATACGATTCAGCCATCTTTTCCGGGATAAAGCCGCGATTAATCAGGACGATACTTTGATCTATTGTCTTGAATGGCGTCAGTACCCAGAAGCCGCCTCCCAATTCTGTGGACGCTTGTACCAGAGTGTTTTTTTCAGCCAAAAAATTACCGGTAACTTGGATATGGCGATATTCATCTGCACTTGCATTGATGCGCGGCCATTGAGCAGAAGTAGGAGCGGGTGTTGCAGCAGCATGAACGCGTTGTTCAACACGTTCAATTAAATCAAGCTTCCATTGAAGACGTTTGACTTGCCAGGTTCCCAGAGAAATAAAACCTGCAAAGATAATACCCATGCAGGCGGTGAAGGCAAATCTGAATAACATGGATCGGCGGCTGGTGCGATTGGGTAAATCTATTTTTAGTGTCAGATCAGCGTCCTCGCCTGCCATTTCTTGTTCTGGCTTACTCATCGCATAGACGGCATAGTCTTCATGTTGTCCGGCGCAGGTAACGGTGATGATGCTGGCGTTGCTGCTGGTGTTGATTGTGTCGCCGGCATTGGCATCACGCTGATCGATTCCGGTTTGGTTTCTGTTTCATGCATCATGCCAGGCATCATATTGTGATTTAAGTGATACATCACCCAGAGCGAACCACTCATCATAATGAAGACTAGCATGCCGGTGAACAGCAACGCCAGCATTGACCAGCCACCTTCAGACTTGGTATTCATGTGCAGGAAATACACCATATGCACCACGATCTGTACAGCCGCAAATCCCAACAAGATAAATCCAGTCGTACTTGATTTATCAAAGACTTTGCCCATGACCAACCAGAATGGGATTGCGGTCAAAATCACTGCCAGGATAAATCCTGTGGCATAGCTTTTCAGACTGCCATGATCCGCATGCATATGACCATGCTCGTGGTGAGCATCATGATGGTCGCTGTGACCGTGCGCCATGTGTTCTTGGTTTACGCTCATGGTAAAACTCCCATCAAATAAACAAAAGTAAATACACCAATCCAGACCACATCAAGAAAGTGCCAGAACATTGACAAGCACATCAGTCTTCTGCTGTTCTCTGGCGTAATACCATGACGACCAACTTGGAACATCAATGTAATCAGCCAGATAATACCGAAGCTCACGTGCAGGCCATGCGTACCAACTAAGGCAAAGAAGGAAGTCAGAAATCCACTGCGCTGAGGACCTGCACCTTCGTGTATCAGATGCACAAACTCATATAACTCAAAGCCAATAAAGCAGGCACCAAGTAGGCCGGTAATGGCGAGCCAGATCAAGGTGGCTGGGACGCGCTTACGCTGCATTTCCAACATGGCAAAGCCATAAGTGATAGACGACAACAATAGCAACGATGTGTTGATCGCAACCAGGGGCAGGTCAAACAATTCTGCACCTGTAGGGCCGCCTGCATAGTTACGACCAAGTACCGCATAGGTTGCAAACAGGCAGGCAAAGATCAGGCAGTCGCTCATCAGGTAGAGCCAGAAACCGAGCAAAGTGCCGTTTTCCGGATGGTGCTCTTTGACATAAAAATCGCTGCTGACATGCGTGCCAGCGTGTGAAGTTGCACTGATGTTCAAACTGGTATTCAAGTTCGTGCCCTCATTTGGAAAAGTTACAGTATTAGACATAGCTCACACCTTGGCCGGTACCTAACAAGCGAGTACGTTCGCCTTCAGTATGGACGACATCAGCAACAGGGATGTAGTAGTCACGTTTGTAATTAAAGGTGTGAACAATAATTGCCACCATCATTGCCGCAAAGCCCAAACCTGCCAGCAACCACATTTGCCAGATCAGGGCAAAGCCACATATGGCACTCAGTAAGGCGATGACAAAACCGGCACCAGTATTCTTCGGCATATGGATCGCCACAAAACCATCTTGAGGACGAGCGTATTGGTTACTCTTCATATCCGCCCACGCATCGTTGTCATAGACTTTTGGTGTGAACGCAAAGTTATATGCTGGTGGTGGCGAAGATGTCGACCATTCCAGTGTACGGCCACCCCAAGGATCGCCAGTAAAGTCACGCAGAGAGTCACGACGCTTAAAGCTGACGTACAACTGAATGATGAAGGAGGCGATACCCAAGGCAATCAAGAAAGCACCGAATGCAGCGATCTGGAACCAGATTTGCAAAGACGGATCTTCAAAATGGCTAAGACGTCGTGTTACACCCATCAGACCGAGTACATACAAGGGCATGAAAGCGAAGTAGAAACCAATCGTCCAGAACCAGAAGCAGCATTTACCCCAGAAGTCATCCAATTTGTAGCCAAAAGCTTTTGGAAACCAGTAGTTAATTCCGGCAAACATACCGAACAACACGCCACCGATAATCACGTTATGGAAATGAGCGATCAGGAACAGACTATTGTGCAGAACGAAATCGGCTGGCGGTACTGCTAACAATACGCCTGTCATACCACCGATGACGAATGTGATCATAAAGCCGATGGTCCACAACATAGGTAATTCAAAACGAATACGGCCACGGTACATCGTGAACAACCAGTTAAATATCTTCGCACCGGTCGGGATAGAAATAATCATGGTCGTAATGCCGAAGAACGAATTGACGCTCGCACCCGATCCCATGGTGAAGAAGTGATGCAGCCATACGAGGTAGGACAGGATAGTAATCACGACTGTCGCGTAGACCATTGATGTGTAACCAAACAGACGTTTGCTGCAGAATGTCGATACGATTTCAGAGAAAATACCGAATGCAGGTAAGACCAGAATATAAACTTCAGGATGACCCCAAATCCAGATCAGGTTGACATACATCATGGCGTTGCCGCCCATGTCATTGGTGAAGAAGTTCGTTCCAACCATACGATCCAGCGACAACATACCCAACACTGCAGTAAGGACAGGGAAGGCAGCAACGATTAACACGTTGGTGCACAGCGCAGTCCAGGTAAATACTGGCATCTTCATCATGGTCATGCCAGGGGCACGCATTTTAATGATCGTCGCAATCAGATTAATTCCCGAAAGCAAAGTCCCGACCCCCGCGATCTGTAACGACCAGATATAGTAGTCCACACCCACATCCGGACTGGACATGATTCCAGAGAGCGGTGGATATGCCAGCCAGCCAGTGCGTGCGAATTCGCCAACGAATAATGAAGCCATCACTAAACCGCCGCCAAATGCAGTCATCCAGAAGCTAAAATTGTTCAGGAAAGGAAAAGCCACATCGCGTGCGCCGATTTGCAGCGGCACGACATAGTTCATCAAGCCAGTCACTAATGGCATCGCAACAAAGAAGATCATGATTACGCCGTGTGCCGTAAAAACCTGATCATAGTGATGCGGTGGCAGGAAACCTGCTGAGTCTCCAAACGCCAGTGCTTGTTGCAGGCGCATCATGATGGCATCAGCAAAGCCGCGCAGCAGCATTACCAGTGCAAAAATTACATACATAATGCCGATTCTTTTATGGTCGATACTGGTGAACCATTCACGCCACAACATACCCCAAACGCGGAAGTAGGTCAGCGCCGAAAGAACTGCGAAACCACCGATACCGACCACAATAAATGTAGCTAATAGGATAGGTTCGTGAAAGGGAATCGCATCCCAAGTGAGACGGCCGAAGATCAGCTTCGTCAAATCGATATGGTCTTGCATCATTGTTTTCCGATGGTAAGAGGAGATGCTGTACAAATTTCAGCGTCGATGTTGAAGGACAATCGTGTTGCGTTATCTTGCTTCAGGCGTTGCGTAAAAATATTGGTGAAATCTGCTTTGGCATTGGATGCAGCATAGGCTTTCGCATTTGCTCTAGCATCGCTCATCATCATTTTGTCCATGCAGACTTCGCCTGCACCAACGCAACGATTCAGGATGGCATGATACAAATCCGCATCAACGCTCGCATAATGACGTACCGGGTCACGCTGACTTGGCTTTTCTAGTTCCAAATAATTTGCTCGATCCAGTACCTGAGCTTTCGCTTTGGTAGCTTGCACCCACAGATCGAAATTTTGAGCGCTCATGCCATGAAACTTAAAGCGCATATCCGAAAAACCTGCACCACTGTAATTGGCAGAGAAGCCCTCAAACTCACCCGGTTTATTAATCACCGCGTTGAGTGAAGTTTCCATTCCCGGCATGGCATAAATCTGACCAGCCAGCGCAGGAATAAAGAAAGAATTCATCACGCTAGATGCTGTGATTTTAAAGTGAACAGGCACATCCACCGGTGCAGCCAGCTCATTTACTGTAGCGATGCCAAGGTCGGGGTAGATGAACAGCCATTTCCAGTCCAGCGCTACTACTTCGACATTTAAGGTCTTGGTGCCCACAGGAATAGGGCGATTTTCATCTAGGCGCGATAACTTACGGTAAGGATCTAAGGTATGAGTACTGATCCAGGTGATCAGGCCCAGAGCGATAATAATCAGCAGCGGTGCGCCCCAGATCACTAGTTCTAGCTGAGTTGAATGATCCCAGTCAGGTTCATATGTCGCGGCGGTATTGCTTTTTCGGTAGCGCCACGCAAATACGATCGTGAGAATGATCACCGGAACGATGATAAGCAACATCAGCAATGTTGAAACCCAGATCAGGTGGCTTTGCTGAGCAGCAATATCACCTGATGGATTCATTACTACCGTGTTGCAGCCTGCCAGCAAAACAGCAGGAAGGAGAGCTAATCCGCGACGTGCAAATAATGGAATCATGATGTGATAAGTCAGTATGTGTGAAAATTTTATGCTAATGTACTCTTACCGATATGCCTTGGCGATTGGACGTTTTGTCCTAGTTTTCAAATAAGCACGAAAAAAAGAGTAACGTTCAACGACCTAACTACAATTCGAGAGACAACTATGGCCAGCATTAGTACAAACGATAACGAACTGCCTTCCAACTATATGACAGATTCTAAAATTAGTAATGTCAGAAACACTAAATCTGATCATTCGTCGATTGCTCCTAGTGAGATCGCAATTGGTGTCGTGATTGGTCGAGCGTCTGAGTATTTTGATTTTTTTGTGTATGCGATTGCCTCGGTGCTGGTTTTTCCTCAGGTTTTTTTTCCTTTTGAGCAACGATTAGAAGGCACTCTTTACGCCTTCGTGATTTTTTCATTTGCATTCTTAGCCCGTCCGTTTGGCACAGTGACTTTTATGGAAATCCAACGGCGACTGGGGCGTGAAGCTAAGCTCACCATTGCCTTATTTTTGCTTGGTATTTCCACCGCTGGGATCGCGTTCCTCCCGACTTACTCCCATCTTGGCGTAACTTCTATCGTGTTACTTTCTTTGCTGCGGATAGGGCAGGGCATTGCGCTGGGCGGCTCTTGGGACGGTTTGCCTTCTTTACTTGCTCTAAATGCGCCACAAAATAAACGTGGCTGGTACGCGATGTTAGGGCAATTAGGCGCGCCAGTGGGCTTCATGATTGCCGCTGGTCTGTTCGCTTATATGGTCACAAATTTGTCTAGTGAAGACTTCCTGGATTGGGGCTGGCGCTATCCGTTTTATGTCGCGTTTGCTATCAACGTGGTGGCATTATTTGCCCGCTTGAGGTTGGTTTCTACTAACGAATATAAGCGACTATTGGATGAGCGTGAGCTGGAGCCAACGAATATCGTTGAGATGACCCGCTCACAAGGTCGTAACCTGTTGATTGGTGCGCTCGCGGCTTTGGCTAGCTACGCACTGTTTCATCTTGTCACGGTGTTCCCGTTATCCTGGATTACGATTTATTCCAAACGCTCGCTAAGTGGGTTTTTAGAGATACAGATGATAGGTGCGGTGTTGATGATCGTCGGCATTATTATCTCTGGCCTGGTCGCAGATCGTATCGGCCGTCGTAAGATGTTATTCACCTTGGCGCTGATGATTGCCGTACTGAGCGGATTTGTACCGGCTTTGTTAGGTGGTAGCGAGCTTGGGCAAGATATTTTTATCTTGTTAGGTTTTAGTATATTGGGGTTATCTTACGGCCAAGCTGCCGGTGCCGTGACTGCCAATTTTGCACCTAAGTATCGCTATACTGGTGCTGCCTTAACCTCTGATCTGGCATGGCTAGTGGGCGCAGGCTTTGCACCATTAGTGGCACTTGGACTGTCTTCTCATTTCGGTCTTGAATACGTCAGTCTGTACCTGTTATCCGGTGCAGCGTGCTCGATGGCAGCACTTAGCTTGAATCGAGCTTTAGAAATCAGAAATTAATATTTTTACGGTAGATCAAAGAATTGTTGCATGAAGAGCCGCTAAGCTTTTCATGCAATTGAGTTACCCCGTCAGATCGTTTGATTGTTGGTCTGAGTTTGAGTTTGATATTGTGCTTGTACAGGTAGTGCGGCAGCTACATGCGCCAGCACTACTTCATGCACAAACTGTAATTTTCCTTGAACTGGCGAAGACAGTTTGAAGGGATACGAGTCCGGCGTGCCAACGCTGCGATTTAAACTATTAAGCACGTAAGTTAATGCAAACCAGTCGCTCATGATTTCCTCAAATGAATTGATCTTGAGTGGTGGAGCAGTAATTTCCATTGCAGGCTCAGCAAATTTTTGAGGTTTTAGTGACAGACCGCAGGCATGTGCAGTCTCTAGCGTATCCACCATGTGCAGATAATGCGCCCAAGTTTCTGCCCAATCCTCTGCTGGATGCGAGCTCGCGTAGCTGCTGATAAATCGCTGCTCCCAATGCGCTTGCGGGCCATTTTCATAATGTAACTTTAGACTTTCGCTATAGTCTTGGCGCTCATCGCCAAACAGTGCGCGATATCTCTCCAGCCAGTGACTGTTGGCAATCAATCGGTTGAAATAATAGTGACCGCTCTCATGGCGAAAATGTCCGAGCAGAGTTCTATATCGTTCATGCATCTGCTCCCGCGTCCGCTCGCGCTCTGCTGGATTGGCTTCAGCGATATTAATGGTGATGAGTCCGTCATCATGTCCCGTAAAGATTTTTTCTTCGGTAACGCCATCTTCTAAGAACTGAAAAGCCAGACCGTTGACCTCGTCTTCTTGCTTAGAGATGGGTCGTAGCTTGAGCGACCAGAGTGAATACAGAAGTCGCCGTTTAGCTGATTCAAGCCGCTGCCAGAACAGATGATTTTTCTCGCTGGTAAGCGATGGGATAATTTCTGTCATCCGGCATGAGGCACATAAATCATAAGTATCGCCAGCATCAATCATCCAGTTGCATATCTGCTGATTGGCATAGTTCTGACACTGTTTGTAGAGACGTCCCTCATCAGCCGGATTCAGACTACGCCAGTTGCCGTTATCTGCTGGCTCAAAACTACTGACCGTCGTCTGTAAGTGTTGATAGCCAAGCGTACTTTGGCAATTGAAGCAAAAAGTGTTTTCAAAAAAAACCTGCTGGGAGCATTTATTACAGTGAAACGTTTTCATAGCAAGTCCGAATCCCGGGTAAATAGAAGAAATTAATTCAATAGTAAATTTGATACGCTTGCTTCCGCTGACTTCACCTACTCCATAAGACTGGTATCCGATAATCGAACTTTACCAACGAAATTTACCGAGTTATTTGATTTTGACGATGTGTAAAGTTTGTCCAAGGGCTGACACAATAGGGCAAAATATTGTCATGATTTTATTTGCACATTTAATCACATATCTCTGATTAGACATCTTATCCGGATAGCATATTGATTTGGCTTATTTATTAATCTTATTAATCTTATTAATCCCTTGACTACATACTTAGAGATAAATAATCCTGAGCATAGTTAAAACAATAGATCAGTTCAATTCAAGATAAGCTATTTTTCCTTACCAATAATATTCAATCCATAAAATCTACTTAACTATGACGCAAAAAAAGGTGTTACTTCTGAGCGTTTCTGCCGGTGCTGGCCACATGCGTGCCGCCGAGGCGATACGTGCTTATTCGCTTGATCCGCACTATCAGGTGGTGGCGACACATCTCGATGTGATGAATTTTATGACGGCAGGATTTCGTAAGTTATATACCGATTTTTATATCAAACTGGTCAATAAAGCACCAACACTGTGGGGCTATTTATACCAGGCCTCGCACGAGGCACAGCCCGATAGTACGATGGAAAAAATGCGACGTGCGCTGGAACGTTTAAACGCACGTGCTTTGCTCAAAGAGATTGCTAACTTCAAACCGGATGCAATTATCTGTACGCATTTTTTACCTGCTGAAATGCTGTCAAGGCTGCTAAAAAAAGAGCGTTTACATTGTCCAGTCTGGGTACAAGTGACAGATTTTGATTTACACAGAATGTGGGTGCATGAGCGCATGACTGGCTATTTTGCTGCGAATGAAGAGGTAGCTTTTCGTATGCGGGCGCAGGGAATCGCAGCGGATACGATCCACGTGACCGGCATCCCGATCATGCCAAGTTTTGCTAATCAGTTAGATAGGGTGGAATGCGCTAGAGAATTCGGTCTTGATCCCGCTCGCATGACGATTATGTTAATGGGCGGTGGCGCAGGCTTAGGTAGTCTGGATACGATCGCAACACGTTTATTGGCCTTAGATAGCGATTTTCAATTAATTGTTTTAGCAGGAAAAAATTTACCAGCTTTGGCTGAGTTGCAGAGATTAGCAACGCGTTATCCCGGACGTTTATTGCCACAAGGGTTTACCGATCAGGTAGAACGTTTAATGGCATGTGCCGATCTGGTCGTGACTAAGCCGGGTGGTTTAACGACCTCAGAATGTCTGGCGATGGGCTTGCCGATGATTGTCAATTCACCGATACCAGGGCAAGAAGAGCGTAATGCCGATTACTTGTTAGAGCAGGGTGTTGCACTAAAAGCTTTTGATGATGTGACGCTGGAATATCGTATCCGTTATCTGTTGGCACATCCAGAAAAACTGGTAGATATGCGTGCCAAAGCGACCGTATTAGGTCGCGCCGATGCAGCGCGGCAAGTGCTGGAGTTAGTCTGTAAAAACACATCAAAGAGTTTTTAAAAACTCCTTAGAAAGTAGAGTCAATTGATGCCAATAATGTCGCAAATAAAATCAAAGCAGCCTGAGTCTGACGCAGGTCGGATAACCAAGGTCGGAGACTTAAGCCATACAGCTGTTCCTCTGATCGTCACCTTGTTTTGGGTCGCATTATTGGGCTTATTTTTTGCGCAGACAGAAATCCAGATTGAAGGCGGCGCGGGCTGGGCAGCCAACTTACCGACCTGGCGGATAGAGCATCACTGGTTATTAGATATCTTTTGGGGTGGTCGTCCGATGACAGGCTACCACGCTTGGGTATTTCCTTTTATTGCTATGTTTTTCCATTTTCCGTTTTTTTTCTCGCAACGCTGGACGCTCAAATTAGAAGCTAGGGCGCTGGCTTGCATTATGATGTTTTGGATCGTAGAAGATTTTTTGTGGTTTGTTTTTAATCCTGCTTATGGATTAACCCGTTTTGACCCTATACATGTGGCCTGGCATAAGAACTGGTTTTTATTTGCTCCTGCGGATTACTGGAATTTTTTATCTATCGCTGCAATATTATTTTGGTTTTCGTATCGCCAAGGGACATTCATACGACAGATCAAGAATATTTAAAAAAATTAAATCTGGTAGTCAACAGGGATTGACACACCTAAGTGTAGATATCTATGACTTACTTAGATGTTCCACCGATATTAATTCTAATCAGAGACGAGAATAATATGACCAGCACCAGTAAAACAAAACGGCAGCCGGGCAATATGAAACAAGACGCGCAAGTGATTGGCTTGGTCGGCATGGCGCATAGTATTTCGCATTTTTTTCACTTGATACTGGCCCCCTTATTTCCCTGGATTAAAGAGGCTTTCAATTTATCGTATGCAGAATTGGGCTTACTGATGAGCGCCTTTTTTGTGGTGTCGGGTATTGGGCAAGCATTGTCTGGTTTTGTGGTGGATAGAATCGGAGCAAGAACCGTACTGTTTTTTGGTGTGAGCTGTCTGGGTGTTGCAGCGCTGGTGTTATCTGGTGCGCAAAATTATTTTATGTTGATGGCTGGATCAATGTTGGCAGGGCTGGGTAATAGTGTATTTCATCCGTCTGACTACACTTTATTAAACAAGCGTGTGTCGCCTGCACGCCTTGGATATGCTTTCTCGGTACACGGAATTACTGGCAATCTTGGATGGGCAGCGGCACCGCTATTTTTGGTGACTATTGCTGGGTTTGCAGGCTGGCGCACGGCACTGTTATCTGCCGCCTTTTTGCCAGTTGTGGTGTTGATCGTATTGTTTGTGTATCGCGATGTTTTGCGTACGGATGAGGTGCCAAACATTGTGTCTGGTACAGCGACGATGTCAGCTAAAGTCAGCAGTGGGACAATGGATTTCATGCGTTTGCCCGCGGTCTGGATGTGTTTTGCTTTTTTCTTTATGACGGCAATGGCGCTGGGCGGTATACAGAGTTTTGCATCGGTTGGTTTGCGAGAGATCTATGGCATGTCATTAGCATGGGCGACCACGGCTTATACCGCTTACATGCTCGCATCTGCTGCCGGCATGTTGTGGGGCGGTTTTATCGCCGCCAAAACGACACAGCATGATCGCACTATCAGTATTGCTTTTGCGGTTGCAGGTTGCTTTGCATTGTTGCTGGCAACGGGCTGGGTTAACGCCGCGCTAGCGGTGGTATTGATGGGCGCGATTGGGTTTGGCTCTGGCGTCGCCGGACCTTCACGTGATTTGTTGATACGCGCAGCAGCACCAAAAAATGCCACAGGGCGCGTCTATGGCGTGGTGTATTCCGGTCTGGATACTGGCTTGGCATGCTCACCCTTACTGTTTGGCGCAGTCATGGATGCGCATCATCCAAGCTGGATTTTTGTCTGCATCGGTGTGTTCCAGGTGCTGGCGATTTTGACGGCGGTGAATGTGGGGTCAAACACAAAAGCAAGAGCGCTGGCTGTTTAATATTTACATAAAGAACTCATGCCGAATAGCTTCAGACTCTCGCTTAAAGCTGTAACTTCTTAGCGCAGTTTGAAGTGATCTGCAAGATCAAAAATGGTTTTTAATCCGGACCATTAGTTTTTCGTGAGAATCTATAAACGACTTTGAACTGAGGCGATAAGCATTGAGGTGAAGAAGAGTAACGTCGAGGTTCCCCCACATCCATGATTTTTTAAGCTTGGGGTCGTTGTAGGTGAGGGAGTACAAAAACATACCGAAAAAATATCTATAAAAATGTCAAAAGAATGCCCAATAAAAATGCGCCTTCCAGCACGATTATGGTCTGGGAGGCGCAGAATGATTGGACGATCTATTTTTACTATTTAACAGTAATTATCGAGGAACTACAGTGTCACCACGTTTGATGGCATTGGCTTCTAATATCTTATTTCTTGCTTCGGTTTCTTTTTTGCCTTGCATGTACTTTGCCGTGCTGCCCCAGCCTTTAGCATCACCTTCTTTGAGGTCACGCGCCTGATTTTCCTGATCACTTTTGACCATGGTGGCGAGGTCTTCAAATTCTAAAAATATTTTATAGGTAATATTACTGCTGTAGTCGACTTCCAATTTAGCAACGACACCATCACCTACCCATTCATAGCGCTGCGTTTCACCCATCATGGCGCGCCATTCTTCTGGTGTTAATTTGTAGCTAGGATCAAACGCACAGCCTTTACCCACATTTAAATTACCAGCCTCATCTAATAAAGACGAGCGTCCTGATACTGCTGGACAGCTTTCACGAATATACCGTTGCCATTTTCCTTTTTGAAATTGTGCAATCAGCTTTTCAACAAAGGCTTGTCCTGCTTCGTGGGTTTTAATGTGTGCTTTAAATTGTAGAGTGACATTGTTAACTGCGAGATTGTTGTTATCAGGTTCATCAGCGTACATAGTAAAAGCAAACAGTGATGAAGCTGTTATCTCATAACCTGGTCTCGAATAGCGAGCAGGAATATCGTCAGGAATTTGGTTAATGCTGTACGACACTTGTCCAGCGGTTTTGCTAGAATTGAACCTCGGTACTCCTGTAGATTTTGCTGTTTCTACAATATTTTTACCTAATTCAAACTTAATCTCTGACATTTTTTCTGTCCCAAAATAGTAATAAACCAATAGCCCGGCAACCAATAAAAATACGAACAAAATACCCCGCCGCTTCATGCGTTTAACCATCCTTGAATTTTGCGCAATTCGTCTTCCATGTACGGACGGTATTTAGACATTAATCGATTAAAATCTTTAGCGATTTGAGCGACAAACTCCATCCTATCGTCTTTATTAGGCAAACTCTTTTTCGCACCTGTAAACCGATCTTTGAGTCCATCAGGCGCATCAAAAATAGTTTGTAAATTTGGATCATTTGTTTTAGGAGCGAAGCTATATATCACCTTGAACTGCGGTGATAACCATCCACCGGTAAGGCGACTAAATTCGTGGTTCATATCCATGGTTTTTTTGAGTTCGGGATCATTGTAGATCAATGGCTGCAATACATTGACTTGTTCGTGTTGCGCGATGATCGCAAGTTCTTTTTTCTGATTATTAAATTTTTCGTTTTTGTCGGAAGTTGAGTGTTCTTCGATGATTTTCGCATACGCCTGTCGAATCTCCCCCGTCACCTTAAACTGCCTTGCCTTCACAATCTCTGCGATGGCTGCGCTGTCTTTAGCGACACGACTCAGTTCGATATGTTCTGATTCCATCACAAAGTAAGCTTCTTTGAATTTGCCCCAATACGGACTAGCAGGGGTGCGATATCCATTGTCGTATTCTTTTACATGCGCTTTACAGTAACTATGCGCTAATTGCGTGGCGGCGGTATATTGGCCGTAACCACCATCCTGACTCCAGCTGGGTGGTGTGTCAAAGTAGCTGCCCGCCTTTTTGTAGACTGGATCTGCGCTCAGACGGCCACTGAGCCGGCCTAGCCATTCGGGGCCGAAAGGGAGTTCTTCTACAGCAGTTTTGGATTGAATCTGAAACGTCGCTAAGTTGCGCTCACCCAGACAGGCATCTAGCCGAGTTTTATTCAGACTGCCATCCCGATTGATACCATATTCCATAAAAAACCAGAGCCAAGGGTAAATATCCATAAATAACCAGAGATTACCTCTGGCCAGCGCCGCATAGGTTCGCATCACATGTTGGTACGGCGAGCTACCGCTGCTCATCAGACTGCCTATATCCGCTAGTGAAGAATTACGGAAGGCACTGGCAACATCCTTCCATTCACGTTGCAAGACTTCTTCACGAGCAAAGCGGTAGGCCTCCACAATATCTTTGACGACAAAGGCAGCGAGTGCGACCCAATAAAACTGGAGATTACCTTTGGATTTATCGCTGCTTTTGAAATACAGATCGGCATAATTGGCGGCGATCCGTTTGGCGCGACGTTCCGGGTCATCAATCAAGTAATAGCAAGCATCTTTGGGACTTTTTTCACAAACGGCAATGAGGGCTGCTTCTTGGGCGAATGACCACAGATGCTTGTACTGCACCGTCGCGGTATGTTGAGAATTGGGCGTGGTGTTGGTCATGCAGGTACCCAACACTTCCAGATGTACGCCGTTTTCTATTTCTGTATGATCCATTGATGGAGTTTCCGTGAATGTAATGCGTATTAATATCGCTTAGTGATCAAACTCAGCAATAAGATTTGGCAACAGGGCTTATTTTTTGAGCTTAAATGCTGAGTAGCGCAGCGCGTAGTTCAGAGGTTGTGCACTTGCTGTATCCAGCCGCTCAATATCACCTTTTTCTGGGCTTTTATTAGTCACTTTTTGCGTTTTGTCAGTCTTGTTGACGACATGAATAGGCATGTCTGCTATTGGCGCGTCGTGGGCATCTTTATAAACGATTTGTTCATCGTATTTTACAAACAAAGATTTTTCTGGGGGAATAGGTGGGACGATGCGATCAGGCAAAGGAGCAAGCGTCGCCGCCCCCCTAGCCCCAGCATCAAAAGCATGCTGTCCACCTTTAACCGTAAAGTTGCCCGGACAAGCAAACGTAATATTCGCCCCCTCCAAGGTAATCGACGACTGGCCTGCTTGCAGCGTGATCTTCTGCTT